>SVHQ01000169.1 GCA_015055785.1 Clostridiales bacterium
TTGCCGTACCAGGCGCAATTTTATCCAGAGCATAAATCATTTCAATGATACCGTCTAAAATACGCTTGGGAAGCACAAGACTCAAATCGCCTGGTGTAGCCGAGAGAGTGGGCGTTGTAAAGGATTCCGTGATGCGCGAGGGGGTGCTTCGTCTGCCTTGTATCAAGTCGCCAAAACGCTGTACGATAATGCCACCGCCCAGCATGTTGCTTAAGCGCGCAATCGATTCCCCGTAGCCGTTGGAATCGCGGAAAGGCTCGGAAAAATGCTTGGCAACGAGCAGTGCAAAATTGGTGTTCTGCGTCTGTTTTGCAGGGTCTTCATAGCTGTGACCGTTCACCGTTACGATGCCGTTGGTGTTTTCACTAACAACAGCGCCTTTGGGATTCATACAGAACGTACGCACCTTATCGCCGTATTTTTGCGTGCGATATACGATTTTACTTTCATACAATTCATCGGTGAGGTGGGAGAAAATTTCCGCGGGTAATTCTACGCGTACGCCGATATCCACACGATTGGATTTGGTGGGAATATCCAGTTCGTTGCATACCTGCTCCATCCATTTGCTGCCACTTCGGCCTACGGAAACAATACATTTTTCGCAGGTATATTGTTTACCCTTGCTTAAAATCGTATATCCGCCGTCTTGAATTTCGATGGTGTCCACGGGGGAGTTGAAGAAAAATTCCACCTTGTTTTGCAGTTCGTTATAAAGATTTTCCAGCACGACGTAATTGATATCCGTGCCCAAATGCCGAACGGACGCGTCTAATAAGTGCAGGCCGTTTTGCATACAAACTTTCTTAAATTTCGAGCCTGCCGTGGAATAGAGCTTCGTACCCTCACCACCAAAGCGGAGATTGATTTCGTCAACGTAGTGCATTAATTCAAGTGCTTTCTGTTTGCCGATATATTCGTAAAGAGAACCGCCGAAATCGTTCGTGATATTATATTTTCCATCCGAGAATGCACCTGCACCGCCAAAACCGCTCATGATAGAGCAGCTTTTACAGCCGATGCAGTTTTTTATTTTTTCGCCGTCGATAGGGCAAAGGCGTTTGTTTAAAGGATTGCCCGTTTCAAAAATGGCAATTTTCAATTGAGGTGCTTTTTGCGAAAGCTCAAAAGCGGAAAAAATCCCGCCGGGGCCAGCACCGATAATGATTACGTCGTAGTTCATGATATTTTCCTCCCAAGGGCATAAAAATAAACGGTAACTACCGATTATCCTAACGATACGGGTAGACAACCGTTTGCGGCGGTTGGTAGAAACGTTTCGCTGTAATGCTCATCCTTATTATAAGCATATAGCTTGTTTTTCGTTACACACGTTTATCATTATAACACAGAAAACAGGGAATTGCAATACCAAATTTGAGAAATATTTGGGTATTCAGTGGAAAAATTTTCAAAAAGGGGTTGATTTTTTGATATTTTTCTTGTATAATGTACGCACGTAGCATCTTTCCGCGGTTTCTGTATCAAACACGGTGAGGTGTTGTTTTTGTTTTCTGAATAATACATAATAAAGATGGATAGATGAAACCACAATAAAAATTATCGGTTTTCACTCATGCGTGTAAAAAATGCATCGTATTATATAAAAAAGGAGAAAGAATATGAATAAAAGAAAATATCGCTTGACTACGGCGCTGGATATCGACGATTTGTTGATGGAATGTACGTCGTATGCCATTCGTTTGGCAAATGAGAAATATAAATTTGATCCGCCTTTGAGTATTTATGAGGTCACTCGTTGGGGGAAACAGGGTACGCGCTCGGACGCGATTTTTGAGTTTTTTAATGACCCTGAATTTTATAAAACACAACCCCTATACGAGGGGGCGAAAGAATTTGTACGGGAGCTTTCTAAAAAGACGGAAGTCTTTGTATCCACTGCCATACCGCCTGAATTTATGGGGATTCGTGCGAAGAGAATTATAGAGGAGTTTCCGGAAATTCCGCCTGACCATATTTATATGGGTTCGAGAAAGGACAAAATTCACGTTGACATTTTGTTTGACGACGCCATGCACAACGTATTGAAATCGCCTGCAAAATACCCCATTTTAATGCGTAGACCGTGGAATCAGGATGCGACGGGTATGCTTGCCGTCAACACCTACGATGAATTTTTAAAACTCGTGGACGTGATTGCGGAAAGTTATAACGTTACCACTGAACATTATTCTTTAAATTCGCCCAGCGTGGTGGTTTTGGTGGGGCCGTCTGGAAGCGGTAAATCGAAAATTGCAAGGCGGGTTTTGGAACAGACCGACCGTTTTGAAAAGTTGATGAGCTATACAACGAAAGACCCGACGGCTTCCGAGCCGAATGATTGGTATAATTACGTTTCCGTAGAGACCTTCCGTGAGATGTGTGAAAGCGGGGAAATGTTCCAATCGACGATGTATTCGGGGCATGGTTACGGTTCGCGGAAATCGGATGTGGACGCGATATTGGCGAAAGGGAAACACGTGATGACGACGATGGATATTTGCGGTGCGATGTCGTTAAAGACGAATTTTAAAAACGTCATCACCATTTATATTCAAAGGGAAAAGAAAGCCTTATTGTCCTCGATTTTGCGGAAAAATTCTTCTATTCAAGATAAGGTGAATCGTATAGTTGCCATTGATTTTGAGGAGCAAAACGGTGCTATTTGCGATTACGTCGTGGAGTTTAATTCCTACGACCAAGCAGTGGCGGATATTTGCCGACTTTTAGGGATTAAAAAGAATAAATGATAATAAAAACCGTCGGGTGTAAGGGATACACCTGACGGTTTTTCTATAATTGCCTTGTTGAAATTATTTCAAACCCTGTTGATTGAGCCAAACCGACATAACAATCTTATGCGGCAGGATTTTTACAAGCAACGCCTGACCTTTCGAATATGCACCGCAAATGGAAACGTCACGATTTTTCTTCTTTACGTCCTTCCATGCACGCGTAACAATTTGTTGCGGTTCGTACATAACGGCGTATTTTTTAACCACCGTGGTTTCGTCGTTTTTGACGATGGCACGGTCGAAAAACGCCGTTTTCGTCCAGAAAGGACAAATACAGATACAGCGCGCGCCATTGCTCTTGCGAAGTTCCTTATTCAAGGCTCTGCCATAGGATAAAACGAACGCTTTGGAAGCCGCATACGTTGCAATATAGGGGATGGGTTGGAATGCTGCCACGGATGCAATCAGCATCACCAAACCGCCTTTTTTAATATACGGATAAGCCGCTTTTGTCATACCGACAATAGAACGGCAGTTTAAATCGACCATGTTTTGCAAAACTTCGCTATCATCGTCCTTGATGGCGCGGAAACTGCCAAAACCGGACGCGCAAATTAAATATTCAATTGCAGGCGTTTCTTCTTGTAGAGCTTTTTCGATCGTCTTTGTTGCGCTTTCCTCGGATAAATCGAGTGGGAAAACACGTAAAGGTGTGTCGATAAGCGATTGCAAAGCTTTTAATTTTTCTTCGTTACGGGCAATCACCCAAATTTCGTCGAGTTGTTTTTTGTCTTTTAAGGAAAGGAAAAATTCTTTCCCGATACCGCTGGACGCACCAGTTACAATGGCAATATTTTTCATGATTTTTCTCCGTTTTTATACAAAAGCACAAGGGCAGGTATGCGATGAAATAAAATTTTAGAAATCTTCGCCGATGCCTTCATCGTACACGGTCATTTCCCAATCTTCCGAGGGGGAATCCTTTCCGCCTTTGCCAAAAAGCATGGCAAACAAGGACATAATATAGCCTGCAATCGAGAACCCAATCACATAAATACAGAAGAATACGGGATAAGGCACGAGGGGATAAATCATGCTAAGAACAGGCAACGTGCAAGGATGGTAGGGGGAGATATAGAACATATTAAAGGTCTGGTCAGCAGGGCCGTATTGATGATACAATACGTTCATGCCGATTGCAATGCCTACAAGGCAGACAAAAATCGGTAAACCTTTAAAAATCGTGCTGTGCGAGAGTTTTGCACTGCGCGAGGAATACATCATAACGCCGATAATTACCATTGCGCCGTGATGCA
>SVHQ01000170.1 GCA_015055785.1 Clostridiales bacterium
CCATACCAAGCCCTTCTACGTCGTCCTTTTTAAGCCCTAAAACTCCCATTAATTTCTGCGCGAGCGTCGCAATATTTTCCGCTACTTTATCCGCGCCCTTGTCGCTTTCCGTAGGCACTTTATCCGAACATACGATGTTGCCCAAGTCGTCAACAATACCGCCCTTGATAAACGTACCGCCAAGGTCGATACCCACGTAATATTTACGAACTTCTGCCATAATCAAACGCATATCTCCTTTTAACAAAATTTCACCCTCACCTGCCGTAATTAAATAGCTATCCCCAAGGCTTAATTTTTCACCGTTAATCGTGCCCGCGCCGTTTACGCACGTCACGCATTTGAACGAGCCTTTGTCTTTCAACAAGGTCTTTTCCCCTGCCACGTCCACAAGCGTCGTCGTGAAATAACGGCTGCAACCAAGCAAAGCGCCCTGTTCTGTCTTTATATCCATCGGTGTATACTCGTATTTATGGAGATTGGTCACCTTTAATGCCTTTTCTACGTGCAATTCACGCTCGTTACCGTTCTTGTCCTTTCTACCGTAATCATATACGCGATAGGTGAGGTTGGAATTTTGCTGAATTTCGCAAATCAAGCAACCCTTAGCAATCGCATGAATGGTACCCGAAGGAATGAAATAACATTCGCCTGCTTTCACTTCGAAGAAATTGAGAAGCTCGGTAAGCGTATGATTTTCAATCGCTTTTTCGTATTCTTCCTGCGTAACGTTCTTTTTAAAACCGAGATATATCCCAGCCCCCTCGTCCGCCTCGACAATATACCACATCTCCGTTTTACCAAAACTGTTTTCATTCTTTAAAGCGTATTCGTCAGAGGGGTGCACCTGCACGGACAAATCCTGCTTGGCGTCAATCAGCTTTACAAGCATAGGAAAGAAAGGAAACCCTTTACAGTTTTCGCCCAGCTCTTCCGCAGACAAAACCTCTTGCAACGTTTTTCCGTCCGCCGTTTTTGTGGGGCCGTCTTTATGATAGGACAATTCCCAGCTTTCCGCGACGATATCTTTATCCGTCGCCTTGCCATACTTTTCTTTAAGCTTTGTGCCGCCCCAAATATTATCTTTACATTCGGGATATAATTTAATCAGTTCCATAACGTCCACTCCTGTTGTTTTTATATGAATATTGCGTTTCAACGCGTACATGGTATGCCCATTCTATTTATTTTTCACAAATCAAACTACTATAAATCAAATGCAATTGCCGTGATATCATCGGTAAACTTACCGCCGCTAAACACCGTCAGTGCCGCACGCAACTTACCAATATAATCTTCCGCGTTATGCGATTGCGCCAACACGTTTTCCGCGCGTTCAATACCGAACAGTTCACCCTTTGCATTCATACACTCCGTAACGCCGTCTGTCACCAAAGCTAAGATATCCCCTTTTTCAAAAGGCAACGTGCGTTCTTGATATACAAAATCCGCCATCCAATTGGAAATGGGGGGCGCAGGCAATTCAATCTCATTGATACCCAACGAGTTTTTCAAAAGTATCGGCGCGTTATGCCCAGCCACGGCATAGCCAAGCGTTTGCGTTTTCTTATCTATGCGCACCGCCGCCACCGTGATATATGAACGCTCGTCTTGATTAAGCTCGTTAAATTTCGCATTCAATTGCGACAAGGCAACCGCCAAATTGGGTTGTTTCCTATCAAAACCTGCTTTCACGAACGCCGACAGCATACCTGCGGAAATACCTTTCCCCGACACGTCGGCAAGCACACCGTAGGTCTGCCCGTCCAATTCATAAACGTCAGGCAAATCGCCACCAACCCCAAGGCAGGGAATGAACATATAGGAATAGGGCACGCCGCCCATGCTTTTGCCCGCAGGCAACAAACGCCTTTGCATTTGCTGAGCAGAGAGCATTTCACGCTCCATTTCCGATTGATAGCTACCATCGGTGAGCCCCAAAAACAGTTTACCCTTTTCATCTACGGGTATGATACGAATACGAACGGAAATTTTATCCATTCTATCCAAACGCCGCACCGTTGTATGCACCGTTTCCGTTTTCTCCGCACGCTCGCGAATCGCCGCCTGCATCGTACGCAAAAAGGCACAATAATTACAAGAAGCGCCTTCACCGCACTTCCCCTTCTCTGCACAACCGACCGCTTGCGATAACGTGCCGCCGTTCTTGGCATTACCCGTAAACGCACGACAAAAAGCCGCATTCGTAAAACGAATACGCAATTTATTATCAAACACGAACACCCCTTCGGGGATACGGTCTAATATTTTTTTATACTTTCCGTCGAACGCCATAATGCCTCCGCTGTCTATTTTTTATGTATGTAAATCATTATCTGTAAATTTTTAAACCCGTGCAAAGAGTTACGTCAAAGGTCAAATCTTTATACAATTCCCCGTCAAGCTGCGCAACACAAGCTTTCTTCGGCGTAAAGCGTACTTTTTCGCAAAGATAATGGGTCGTCAAAGGATATTCTAAAATATTGCCTTTCATCAAAACCATAAACGCCTTAATCAATTTAAATACACCGCCGATACAATCGACAATGACTACGTTCATCTTTCCATCATGAATATCCGCACTGGGACAAATGGGAATGCCACCGCCAAAAACCCCACCGTTACAAACCGCAGCAATCAAAGCGTCGTGCGTTTTTTCTACCCCCTCGCATTTCACTGTGATTGTATAGCCTTTAAAGGTGAACAAGCTTTGCAATAAACTGAGCACGTATTTGGGTTTGCCTTTCATTTTACCTTTATGACAACGCTCCAAAACGTCCACGTCCATACCCATGCCGCCTACGTTCATACAGCGACGACCGTCGCTCAATTGCAAATAATCGGTGTTCTTCGCTTCGCCGTCCAAAATCAAAAGAATGGCTTGCTCCGCGTCTAAAGGAATACCTGCTTTCTCTGCAAAATCGTTGCCCGTACCAGAAGGAATTAAACCAAGACGACACTTGGAAGGATCGTCCAAACCGTTCAATACTTCATGCAACGTACCGTCACCGCCAAGCACGATAATATCACTTTCGCCCTTTTGCGTAAGCTCCTTGGCTATCTGCGAACATTCGCGCGCCTCCTGCGAGGCATGCGTTTCAAACTCCACGCCGCGTTCTTGTAAAATCTTCTTCACAATCTCTAAATTTTTCAGTGCGCTTTTTTTGCCTGCTACGGGGTTATAAATAAGATGATACATATTTTTTTCCTTTGTAAGTTTCTTGCCTAAAAAATCATATTTTTTAAAAATAAAAATTTTCTGACAGATATATTATATAACACTTTTCGAAGAATTGCAATTTATTTTTGAATTTGTTATACTGTAAATATAAAAAATTTTTAAAAGTGAGTCGATTATGCGCGAAATTTTGCCAAAATCCTTATCAAAATTAGCTTTTGCTTGTCAAGACACCTATCAAAAGCCGCTTTACGTCGTTGGAGGTAGCGTCCGTGATTATCTCGCAAATACCGTCCCAAACTGCGCACGCGATTGGGATATTTGTTCTCCACTCTCCGCGGACGAACTTTTAAACGTCGCCACAAAGCTCAATTTCACGGCAAAATCCGTTTTTCGGCATACGGGCACGGTGAAATTAATCGATGAGGAAAAGACGGAATATGAATACACTTGTTTTCGTTCGGATAAATATGTACGCGGCACCCATGTACCCGTTGAAATCTTTTTCACCGAGGATATCACCCTCGATGCGCGACGCAGAGATTTCACCTGCAACGCCGTCTATTACGATATCCAAAAGGAAGAATTTATCGACCCCTTAAACGGCATAAAAGCCATTCAAGAAAAACGCTTAACCACTGTTGATAAAGCTGAAAAGGTTTTTGGCGAGGATGGGCTTCGATTAATGCGCTTAGCGCGTCAAACGGCACAATTGGGTTTCAATCCCGATAAAGCTTGTCTGGAAGGCGCGAAACAAAACGCCGCTTTGATTAAAGACATCTCTCCCGAAAGAATTTTTACAGAACTCAACGCGCTTTTGCATGGCGATAAAAAATACGGAA
>SVHQ01000010.1 GCA_015055785.1 Clostridiales bacterium
TCTTATTGATAAGCTGTATCTTGTGGATAATGGAACGTTGGTGGGGTTGGTCATCAGCCTTTCCATGTTAGCAACGATTATCATTGCAAAATTGATTGGCTCGATATTGCCCCTTTTGGCACAGAAATGCCGTCTTGACCCTGCCGTTGTGGCTTCCCCTTTCATCACGACAATGGTAGACGTACTTTCCTTAACCATTTATTGTGCCTTCGCCGTGGCTATGCTTGGCACTTTATAAAGAAATATAGCATGATAAAACACTTGCCGAATTGGCAAGTGTTTTTTTTCTTAATTTTATTCAAATATCTTATTCAAAAAGGGTTGTGGATAAATACCTACCCCCACCGTCTGGCAAAATCGTTACAATATTTTTGCCTGCATTTTCACTGCGTTTTGCAAGCTCTATTGCCGCCCAAACCGCCGCGCCTGAGGATATCCCCACAAACAAACCTTCCGTTTTCCCTAAATTTCTCGCCGTTTCAAACGCCGCTTCGTCCGTTACGGTGAGCACTTCGTCGTAGATCGTTCTATCCAACGTTTTGGGAATAAAATTCGCACCAATTCCTTGCAAACCATGGCTCCCTGCTTTCCCGCCACTGAGCAAAGGTGACGAAGCGGGTTCTACCGCTACAATTTTCACGTTGGGATTTTTTTTCTTTAAATATTTGCCTACACCCGAAAGCGTACCGCCCGTACCGACACCTGCCACGAAGATATCCACTTTTCCGTCCATCTGCGTGTAAATTTCAGGCCCCGTCGTATCATAATGTGCCTTGGGATTTGCCATATTCTCAAACTGCCCTGCAATAATAGCATTCGGCGTATTTTTTAATATTTCTTCCGCTTTATCCACCGCGCCCTGCATACCTTTCGCGCCGTCCGTAAGCACCACTTCCGCTCCATACGCGCGAATGAGTTTTTGCCGTTCTACAGACATGGTTTCGGGCATGACGATAACCGCTTTATAACCGCGCGTTGCCGCCACAAACGCCAAGCCAATGCCCGTATTCCCTGACGTTGCCTCTATCACCGTGCCGCCCTTTTTCAGCGTGCCCGCTTTTTCCGCTTCGTCTATCATTGCTTTGGCGGCGCGGTCTTTCACCGACCCCGTAGGATTGAAATATTCTACTTTTGCATAAATTTTTCCATTCAAGGAAAACGCCTTTTCCGTAGCCGTCAATTGCACCAACGGCGTGTTCCCTATCAAGGCATCAATTGTTTTCATCGCAGACATGGTGGTCTCCTTTTTCTTATTCTCTCATTATTTTTTACAGAAAACTAAAATTTCCATAGGGTCATTCACAAGCATCTTTGCGCCGTTTTCCTTTAAGAACGTTTCGTCCTTAAATCCCCACGTCACCGAAATACAATCCACCCCTGCGTTATTCGCAGTTTGAATATCCACTTCGGAATCCCCTATATATACTGTGCTATTTTTATCCGCTTTTAATCTCTCCATTACAGCAAAAAGGGAATCAGGCGCAGGTTTTTTGCGAATGCCTGCCGCTTCGTTTTCCCCCACCGCTTCTTGCAACAAATCCCCAAAATATTCTTTCGCCAACATTTTTACGGCAAAATCCGCTTTATTAGAAAGCACCGCTGTTTTTAGTCCGCGATTTTTTAGCGTATGCAACAATTCCATAATGCCCTCGTATGGCTTTGTGGCGTCCGCACAGTGCGCTTTATAATATTCCTTAAAAGCAGATAGAATATTTTGAAAATCCTGCCTTTGACAAACTTCTTCCCCTACGGCGCGTTGCATCAGCTTGACAATACCGTTTCCTACAAAACCGCGCACTTCTTCTCTCGTCCTATTCGGCAAGCCAAACTTTGTCAACGCCGCATTCACCGCCGACGTTAAATCGTCCAGCGTATCCAAAAGTGTTCCGTCTAAATCAAATATAATCGTCTCGTACATGGTATGCCCATTTCCCTATTTTTCTATGATAACACGGCTTTAATTGCTTCCACCGCCGCCGCGCGATTTTCGCTGTTCAATTTTTCATAAATGGTGGAAACGTAATTTCGCGTTGTTCCCTCTGATATTTTTAAAGCGGAAGAGATTTGACGGTTTGTAAAACCATCGTAAATCATGAGCGCGATCTCTACCTCTCTATCTGAAAGGGAAAAGGCGCGGCCGAGCTTAATTTCCCTATCCGCCGCCACGTGTTTCGCCGCGTCCGTGATGCGCCTTGCTATCTTAGCAGGCAATATCGTATCCCCTGCGTGGGCGTTTTTCACCGCATCAATCAAGGCGTTACTACTAATATCTTTCAATAAATAACCGCTTGCACCGTTGTTGATGGCGCTAAGGATATAATCACTATCGTCAAACGTAGTTAAAATTACTACTTTTACGTCGGGATATTGCGATTTGATTTGCTGGGTAGCCACCACGCCGTTCATATTCGGCATACGGATATCGAGCAACACCACGTGCGGCTGCAATTGAGGCATCTTATCCAACGCCTCCAAACCGTCCGTCGCTATCCCCACCGCATCCAGATCATCGTCTGTGGACAAAACATTGCATATTTCTTTCGCCAAGTCCTCTTGGTCGTCCACCACCATCACTCTTATCACTTTATCCATAAACATTCCTCTTTTACTGAAATTTTATGCTTCCGTTCCCCTCGATTTTGCCGTCCTCATCCTCGAAATTCTCTTTCCAAGGAAGCGTTACACACAATTCAAACCCCTCTTCAATCTCCGATAGAAAGGTCACTTCGCCACCAAAAGCACGCGCCCGTTCACGCATGGTAGTCAAGCCAAAGCCAAGCTGTAAATGTTCGCCATTAAAACCGTTGCCGTTATCCGAAAGCAGGAAACGAAGCTGGTCATGCTCCCTTTTCAATTCAAACCAAAAAGCCGTTGCCTTGCCGTGGCGCAAACCGTTGGATATCCCCTCTTTTAAGGTGTTACAAAGAAAGCGGTGTTTTTCTTCCGACACAGCCACATCCTCTATTTCCGAACGGATTTTTACGCCCGTGCCGTCCGTCGATTCGTGAATAATATATTCAAGCGACATTTTCAGGGTCATGTTTCCCGTCATACCTGAAAGCAAATGTACGCTGTCACGCAATTCTTCCAAAGCATGTTTCGCCTGTAAATTGGCGGCGATTAGTTTGTTCTTTGCTTCGTGCGCGTCACTGTCGATAATCAGTTTCGCAGCTTCCGTCTGCATAATTACCGTCGTAATCGAATGCCCTGCTGTATCGTGAATTTCCTTGGCTATACGTTGACGCTCTTTCAAAGCACTCGCTTCCGCCGCCATCCTATACGCCTTTTCTAATTTCTGATTGCTTTCGTCCAATTCTTTTAAGGTTTTGTCGAGCTTTAAAAACTGTCGATAGAACGCAAGCACGACTTGCACAATGACAAAATGCACGCACAAAGCGAACATACCGCCAAGCGAAAGCGTGATGACTTGTATTAAATCCAACCTTCCGTTCGAAAGATAAAAAAATTGCACGCCGCGGCTGAGTAGATAGACCAGCAACCCACTGCCCAACAAGGCAAAAGAGGTCTTGGCGCGCGTGTTGTCAAAATAAAACTCCGTCAGCACCAGCATATAGATAACGATCGGATAAATACCGCTTGTGAAAAGCATCAAAGCGCATGCCGCTACTGCGTCCACAACGAAAAATACCTTTCTGCCCTTGCCCCTATTCATTGCAAAGAGGGTGAGGGCTTCCGCCAACGTCAATACAATTTCCAAGCAGATTAAAAGCATTGCCATAAGCAAGCCCTTACCGCCTTGCACGTTGGTGAAATGTTGCAATAAAATGAATATTTCCACGAACACCAAAATGATAAAAATCAGCCATTTACCGAATTGGATAAATTTCGCTTCGTTTCGGATATCGTATTTCTCAAAAAGACGTACAAAATAAGCGTATAAACGGGTTTCTTCCCACTTTTCCGCCAGCTTTTCCATTCGCTCTCGAGGAGTATGCTCTTTTTGCTGATTTACATCCCTTATCTTCGAATCCCTCTTTTTCATCACTCGTCCTCCGACGTCATGGCATTCGAAAGTACGTTTTGCACCGAGCAACGTTCGGATATCCATTTCAAACGTCCGCTGCGATAATAGCTATACACGCCGTTTGGAGAATAGATTACGTGATCGCAAAGCAATACGTTTTGCAAACTGCACATCAATTGGCATTTCATCGTCACCTTATCGTCCGATTCGGAAGCCACAGCTTCGCCAAAAGGATGATTGTGCACCATCACCAAACCGCTGGCTTGATTTTGCATGAGGAATTTCCCAATCTCTTCAGGAGAAACTTCTACGTTAAAAAGGCTATCTTGCGAAAAACGTTTACAAATGAGAATATTGCCCTTGTCGTTTAGCGCATATACATCCAGCACTTCACGATCAACCTCGCCGTATGTTTTTTGTACAAATTCAATGAAACCATCTATAGTATATTCACGAATATGACCTTGCGTCTTGACTTTCGCTTCGTAGAATTTTTCATAGCAACATCCTGCCGTATAAATGTACGCAGCGAGCGATTCTCCCACTCCATCCACGCCACAAAGCTGTTCCATCGTCGCGGAAAACACCCCGTCAAGCGAACCAAACGCCGCAAGCAATCTATGCGCCAACTCGTTCGTGTTCAAACGCGGAACTGCATTGAATAGAAAGACTTCTAAAATTTCATGGTCTAAAAGATTGCCGTTTTTTAATTTTTCACGCATACGCGCTCTGTGTCCGTCGTGAAGCCCCATATCTACTCCTTTATTCGACTACTTCTTTCGCTTTTATTTTATCATACTTACGGGAAAATGTCAAAATACTTTTTCATAAAAAAGTATAAATAGGCGAATCTGTAAAGATTTTTTTGCTTTTCACCCTTTATTTTGTTTACGAAATCCGTCAAATTGTGTATAATAATAGTATAAATTACGTGCTATATATCCTTTCATTTGGCTTTGCGATGATTTTACGAAAATTATTCACGCACAAATGCATAGAAAAAGCACAAAATCCAAAAAAGGTTGGGCATCATGGAACACGAAATGCAGAAATATTTTAATGATATCGTACAATCCACAGCGGATATTCTTAAATTCGACTCCTCTTTAAAACCTGCGGAAGATGGTTATCCCTTTGGTAAGGAAACGGCAGATTGTTTGCAGTTTTTCTTGAATTTAGCGGAAGAGATGGGTTTTGAGACGCATAATTACGACAACTACGTTGGGGAAGTCGTTTTTGGGGAAGGAAAAGAATTCGCGATTTTGGCGCATTTGGACGTCGTACCGGCTGGAAAGGGCTGGAAATATCCTCCTTTTGGCGGCGTAATCAACGATGGCGTTTCCGATGGCGGCGTGGAAGGCACAAAAATTTGGGGCCGCGGCGCTATGGATGATAAAGGTCCTGCTATCGTTTGCTTGTATTGTTTGAAAGCGTTGAAGGATAACGGTATTGTTCCCTTGCGTAAAATTAAGCTGATTGTCGGCTGCAACGAAGAATGCGGCTGGAAATGCATTGAACATTATAATAAAGTGGCTACCATGCCCAAATACGGTTTTACGCCCGACGCAAACTTCCCCGTTATCTATGCGGAAAAAGGCATTCTTCATTTTACTACCAATTTTTCGATAAACGAGGCACCCATGTCCGCGTTGAACGCTGGTGAAAGAGCAAATATAGTGTGCGATTACGCCGAGGCAACCCTCACAAGAAAGGCTGGCGGTAAGCTCGTTGGATATGAAAATCCCATCGCAGGCACATCTTTCTCCTACGACAATACAACGAATATTTTGCGCGTACACGGCAAGTCGGCACACGGCTCCACCCCCGAATGCGGCGCAAATGCTTTGCAAGCGTTGCTTTGTTTCCTCGCTTCCTTTAACGAGGATTGCAAAAAAGCCTACGATTTGTTGTTTAACGACGTTTTAAATTTCAAGAAAATGCAGGACAAAACGGGTCGTTTGAGTATGTCGCCCGACGTCGCAAGTTTCCAAGACGGTGTTTTGAAAATTACAACGGATATCCGCTTCCCTGCTACCCATAAGAAGGAAGAAATTTTGGATAAAATTGCCGCTTATGGCGTGGATTATACCGTCGATAATTACCAAGCTCCTCTTTACAACAATCCCAAGAGCCGCTTGATTACAACGCTCATGGACGTATATAATCAGGCAACCGGCAAAGACGAATGCCCCGTTGCAATCGGTGGCGGTACGTATGCACGTGCGTTGGAATGCGGCTGTGCGTTCGGCCCTGAAATCGGCGGCGAAGAAGCCACCATTCATCAGCCCAACGAATACGTTACTTTCGAGCGCATCAAGCTTATGAGCGAGGTTTATTATAACGCTATCGTCGCTATGTGTTGCACGCCTACGGAAAAGACGAAAATCGCAAACGTGACGGTGCGCCGCGTTACAAAATAATTTAAACAATGCAGCGATAAATACGACTCCGTTTTTTTGGAGTCGTATTTTTTCTTTGTTTGACAAGAGAATATAACTAAAGTTACGACATCGCTATATAAAAGATATACGGCTTGCGTTTGCGCAAGCCGTATACCTTTAGTGAGAGAATATGAAAAAAGTTTAGTATAGTCGTTTTATCATTTCTCCGTAATTTTTGATGTTGATCAAATTCCCTTTTCCCTATCTCCTATTATTTTACTTTTGTTTTATGAAAATTGTGTGAAATTTATGTGATGAATTAATGAAAACAGAAAAATACTATTATCCTTGCGCAAAAGTCTTATACACCGCTGTAGCAACACGAATACCATCTGCTGCAGAGGAAGTGATACCGCCGGCGTAGCCTGCTCCCTCACCGCAAGGATAAATGCCTTTCACACCTATCGATTGACAATTTTCATCACGTTCGATGCGTACAGGTGAGCTGGTGCGCGTTTCTACCGCCGTTAAAATAGCATCCGAAGCGGCAAAACCCTTTAATTTTCTATCCATATCTAAAATCGCAATTTTTAAAGCTTGCGTTACGGGTGCAGGCAACACTACGCGCAAATCCGCAAAAGTCGTACCTGCGGCATAGGTAGGCAACACCTCGCCAAAACCTCCACTCTCTTTATCCTGCAAAAAATCCCCTACGAGTTGCACGGGCGCGGTATAATTCCCACCGCCTGCCACATAAGCCGCTCTTTCCAGTTTTCTTTGAAATTCAACGCCTGCTAAGGGGGAATCGCTGTCAAAATCGGCACGCGTCACCTGCGCAATCAAAGCGCTGTTCGCATTCAAACCGTCACGTGCATAGTTGCTCATGCCGTTTGTCACCAAGCCGTATTCTTCACTCGCTGAGGGCATAACGTAACCGCCCGGACACATACAAAAAGTGAACGCCGCGCGCTCGGAGGCGTGTGAAACCAATTTATAATCGGCAGGGGGCAATTGCGTATACGCCTTGCCATACTGTGCGAGCCCAATTTTCGATTGCAAATGTTCGATACGCGTCCCCACGGCGAAATCCTTTTGACGCATGGGCACACCTTTACCAAGCAGCATTTCAAACGTATCGCGCGCACTGTGACCAATCGCCAAAACAACCGCCGAAACGGGCATCTTTTCCATGCTTTCCTGCGTTTTGGTTTTTGTTTGCAACGTCACTTCCGTCACTTGACCATCCGCCGTTTGGATATCCGTCAAACGCGTATGGAAAAGCACCTTTCCACCTTGTTGTAAAATGTATTCACGCATATTTTTAACGACCTTTTTTAAATTATCGCTGCCAATATGCGGTTTGCTAAGCCACAAAATTTCTTGCGGTGCGCCAAATTTCACAAACGTTTGCAACACTTCGCGATTGAGCGGACTATGCGTTTGTGTATTCAATTTACCATCAGAAAAAGTGCCTGCACCACCCTCACCAAACTGTATATTTGAGTTTTCATCTAATACATGGTGGGTGCAAAACGTCTGAATATCCTTTTCACGTTCCTCCACGGGTGCACCGCGTTCCACAACAATCGGCGTGATACCGTGTTCAAGAAGACGTAAGGCGCAAAAAAGCCCTGCTGGTCCGCTCCCCACTACCAAAACGTTGCTTTTAGGCATTTTTTCTTTCGAAAGTTTTTCATACGTAGTTTGAGGTTGTGCTTGCGGCACTGCAGAAAACTCTATCGTGTAAATATATTTAATATTATTCTTATCGCGCGCATCCAAGGATTTTTTCTTGATTGCAAAATACGCCGCTTTTCTCCCGAGCTTCTTTTCCGCAATCGAAAGAAGGGTGCTTTCACTTTGATCAAGCGATAATTTTACGTCAGAAAGGGTTCGTAAACTCATACCTGCCCCCTTCCTTTTGTATTTCCCTCGCTATTTATCGCCGCCGCCACCGTACGTGCCGAGCTATACGCCCATTGTAAATTGAAGCCGCCGCACTGACCGTCCACGTCTAAAATTTCTCCTGCAAAATATAAGCCTTTCACAAAACAGCTTTGTAAATTTTCGTCCACTTCCTCTAACCGCACGCCGCCTTTTGTTACTTGCGCATAATCAAAGCCAAGGCTACCCACAACGTTCAGCGGAAAGTTTTTTACATATTGCGCCGCCATTTTTAAATCCCCGTTTGCGCGTTTTAAAATGGCTCTGCCCAATTGATTATTCACCATGCCGCAAAGCAATTCCCCTATTGCCATGTTGGGGAAATTCTTCTTTTTCGCCAAGAGGGTGTAATAGACGGTGTCTTCGTCAAAGTCAGGCAAGAAATCTATCTCTAAGCCTACTTTTCCCGTTTGTATCTCGTTAGCGATGAACGCTGAGATGCGGAAAACCGCGTCACCTGAAACACCGTAATCGGTGAAGATGATATCCCCTTGCACCGTCGTTACATTCCCATTTTTAATGCGCGCTTTTAACACGCCGTCGTTGATTCGAATGCCTTTCAACGTCTTTATATGCGCCGTGTCCGTTTTCAACTGCACCAAGGAAGGATATAACGGCGTGATAGTGTGGCCGAATTTTTCCGCCAAAGCATATGCATTTCCGTCCGTTCCAAAATTTTTCGCCGCTTTACCGCCTGCACAAAGCACAACGTTTTCCGCTTTAAAATTTTCCTTTCCGTCATGCGTTTCTGCCGTTAAAATAAAGCCTTGCGGCGTTTTTTGCACGTCGATGATTTTACTGTTTAAAAATACTTCCACTTCCCTTTCCACCACGTCAAAACGCAAGGCGTCCGTGATAGCAGAAGCTTGTCTGCCAGCAGGATACACTCTGCCGCGCTCGTCCGTAATCAACAGCAAACCCTTTTCCTGTAAATACTGCGCGAAAGACTTTTCAGAATATGCCGTTATTTTTTCGCGCGCAAAAGCGTCGCCGCCTGCAAAAGAGGAAAAATACCTTTCTTCCCTTGCGCGTGCGTTGGTGACGTTGCCTTGCCCGTTTCCCGTTGCGGAAAGTTTGCGCCCCAAACGTTCGCCCCGTTCAAATAACGCGATTTTTTGTTGTGTGGAGAGACTGGTTGCCAAAATCAAACCAGATGCCCCTCCCCCAATAATTGCCGTGGTAAAGTGTTTCATAATTACATTGTACCTTATTTGCTTTAAATTGTCAATTTTTTTAAAAAATCCGCGAAAAAAATTTTTTCTAATATTGACTTTTTTCCCTTTTTATATTACAATATAAAATGATGATATAAAGGAGTGTCTTACTATATGAGCGCGTTTATTGATTATTGCATGAAAAATCCCATTTTAACGGCGATTTTGATAGGTTCAGCGGTGTTGATGCTGCTATTGAGCGGTATGATTCTCGCCATGCCCGATCACGAGGAAAAAGCTTTGGATAAAAAGGAAGAAGCCCAAAAAGCGCAAGAACCGAAAAACGAGCCCATCCCCACAAAGGAAACTATTCCGACAAAGGAATCTATTCCGACAAAGGTTTTGCTTGAAAAGGAGGCTCCCTTAGAAAAAACAGAAGATGAAGCACAGCCTATTCAGCCAAAAAAGACGACTCGAAAGAAAAAGGTTGCGGAAGAAGATATCGCGACACCTTCTGCAAAGGAAGAAAAAGCAGCAGTAGAAAAATTACCCAAAGAAAAAACGGCAACAGAAGAAAAACCCAAGAGAACGAGAAAACCCAAAGTTGAGGAAAAGACGGCTCCCCTCGTCCAAAAAGCGGAAACGGCTACAGAAGCTACAGGGGCAACGGCGCCTATTCCTGAAAAGAAAAAGACTGTTAAAAAGACAACGAAAACACAAAAGAATCCTACGCCCGATCTCAAAAATGAAAACAAGGAGCAAGACATGTTATTGGACGACTTAGCAAGCGTTGAGAACGTACGGGATTTCTACGAAGAAGATGAAACCGACCGTATTGCAAAATACAGCGGTAAATGGGTGATATGTCGTGTGGTGACGGAAGAGCACTCTGCCTCTCACGTCAAAACCGACGAGGAAGAAACGTATTTCTTCGAATTGCACGCTTCGAACGGTGAAAAATTGCTTTCCAGTGAAGAATATACCACCTACAACGGAGCTTTGCGCGGTATTCAAACACATAAAACAAATATTTTACGTGGCAATTTCAAAATTGCGCTCTCTAAAAAAGGCGATTATATTTTTAAATTGCTCAGCGGTAAAAACCTCATCCTTAGCATGGGCGAGAATTATCCCACCAAAGCCGCTTGTGAAAGCGCGATTGAATCGGCAAAGCGGTTCGCAAAAACAGCCGTCATTGATGAAAATATCCAAGACCACGTTGTAAAAGTGCCCGTGGAGGACGATTCAGAAATACTTCCACTTCCCGATGGTTATAACGGGAAATGGATTATCAGCACTCGCAAGGATTTGGACGGCGCGGATATTTACTACTTCGAATTGTTCGCAAACAACGGCGAAAAATTGCTTTCCAGCGAAGATTATACAACGTACGTAGGCGCGGTGAACGGTATTCAAACACATAAAACGAATATCTCCGAAGGCAACTTCCGTGTAACCCTTACAAAACGCGGCGATTATATCTACAAACTGTTGAATAAAAACGGTCAACTTTTGTGTCTTGGCGAACACTATAAAACAAAACGCCGTTGCTTAAATGCCGTGGAATCGGTGAAGCGTTTCGCTGTGAATGCTCCCGTCCTCACCAATATTAAATTGTAAAAATTTAGCCTAACGAATATGAAAAATGCGAACCTTGAAAGGTTCGCATTTTTTTATTTGATATTGTCGAAATGAAAAATACTTATCTGGAGCCAAAGCCACCGCCGCCAAAACCGCCGCCGCCAAAGCTGCCAAAACTTCCGCCGCCACCCGAACGACCGCCCGTGCTGTTTTGAGGGGGCTTCATTGCCGTCGCCATCGCCCTTGTCATGCAGCGATTGAGAAGCATATAATCAAACATAGATATGTTCGCGCCAGAACACCAAGCAGGGGCAGGTATGAGAATATTAGCAAATTTTTCTTCCCATTCATTCGTCACACCCAGCACTTGCGCATAAGGCAATACTTTATAATAAAGCTGTGGATTCTCTTCCAACATGAATTTGATTTTATCCTCTTCTGTATAGATAATAAAATCCTTAAAGCCGAGAATATCCCCCAATTCCTTGACGTATTCTCCACGGCGAGAAAGCGCGCTCGTGCAAATTAAGGTGGCTATAAAACAGAATACGTCCATCACCACAATTTCAAAATTCGTCATGATGTGCGAAGCCAAGAAAAACGCAAAACCAAGCGTTCCAATTAAGGCAATAATAATCAAACCAACGCCAACCGCAAAATGCACGTTCTTTTTCCATTTATAACGGTAATTCTCGCGAATATACGCAAAAAACAAAATCGCAACAATCGGCAAAAAGGCTATAAAACCAGCAAAATAAGAATAACCGCCACCAATTTGCGAAGCCATAATCATCGGCGTAAGCGCCGCGTACAATCCACCCAATATACCGCCTGCTAAAAAACCAAAAATTGATTTCGGCTGATACATGGTAGGGCTGGGCATTTGTTTTTTCGCCATTTCTACAGAAGCAAAATACTTTTCGGAAAGCGATGACGTCGCCACTTCCTCTCCGCTTTTAAATAGTCCGTTGAAAAGGGTTTTAATATAGGTGGGAGCATCTTGCGGTAAATCGCATTTCTTGATTAGAATTGGATCGTCTTCGTCCGTCAAATCAATCTCTAAATACCCTTTCTCCGCAAAATAGTAAATCATGGAAGTGACGTCTTCATTATCCACAACACCGTCCAACCACTTGCCCATTTTCATCGGGTCCATCTCGTCGGGCGCGGTGACGTTCACCACGGTGATCATCTCCACTTTTTTCCGCGTCTTTATACAAATAAACGCCGCCAAACCTACGCAAAGCACACCGCCAAGAATAATCCAAATAAGGTTTTTCGTGAAATATTTCGTTTCGGCAATGCTCGCCAACGTCCCTTCGTTAAAAAGGCTTTCCACCGTAAAACCAACCGCCATGCGTTCTTCATATTTTAAATTGTGCTTTAATTTTAATACGTCCGCGCTCATGTACAGCGTCTTTCCATCTTCCGATAACGCCGTCCGCACATTTTCAGCGTACGCCACTGGCGCCTCTCCGAAAGCAATCTCGTTATCACCTATCCACATTCGAATAGATTTCGGCGCATCAGGAAATTGCATTTCCACGATCACGTTGTGAATTTCTACAGGTCCGCCGTGACCAATTACGTCTATGGAAAATTCATCGCGCGAGATTGCGAGATTTTCTTCCATAATATACGTGATGCGATAGGTCCAAACGTTGCCTTTTTGCGCCCCGCCCACACAGTTGACATCTAAAAAATCAGAATAGTCGGGATTGTCGGCTACATGATAGGAAAAATTGGGGTTTTCAGGACAGAAAGCCTGAATATCGTAATAACGCGCCCCACGTTTATCTAACATACGATAGAACATTCGTTGATCTTTTAAAAACCGCACTGTGAAATTTTCCGACATTTCCACTTTTCTATCCGACCGCACCACTGCCTTGATTTCCAGACGCTCTACAGCGATGGACGGCGTTTCAAATGCAGATGCTTGAACGGTGTTCAACGCATACCTGCCCCCGTCCTTTGCCGTTATTGGCAGGAGAAATAGAAAGCTGCATATTAGAAAAAGCAAGATTATTGCAAACGCGCCTTGACGGCGCGTTTTTATCAAATTTCTTTTCATTGTAGTCTTAAAATTGAACTTTTACGTTTTGTTTTGTTTCCTCGTTCGTCAATTCGAAATAGGAACGTTTCTTATAATCTTCACCCATACCGTTCGCCACGATATTCGAAGGAAAAATTTCCAGTTTCGTATTAAACGACTTTACAACGCCGTTATAATAACGACGAGAACTTTCCAATTCTCCTTCGATTTTTTCAAGCTGTGCTTGCAAATCACGGAAGTTGGTATTGGCGTGCAATTCGGGATAACTTTCGGAAACCGCCGTAAACAACGTGCGAAGCGAGGAAGAAAGGTTGTTTGCAGCCTGCATTTTTTCATCAGCCGTTTTTGCATTCACGCCTACGTTTCTTGCCAGCACCACTTTTTCCAACGTTTCACTTTCATGTTTTGCATATCCTTTCACCGTTTCCACGAGGTTTGGAATCAAATCAAATCTTTTTTGCAAATATACGTCAATCGTCCCCCAAGCTTCTTCCACCTTATTCTTCAACACCACGAATGCGTTACGCGTGGAAATCCACCAACCGACAACGGCAATCGCAAGTATAAGAAGAATCGCAACCACGATTATCACAATTCCGCCTGTGCTAACTAATAAAGAATGTACCATAGTTCTCTCCTTTTGGGAATATCTAAATCCCCTTATTATCTTGCTTTATTATACTATGAATCTACTTTTCTGTCAATATCTTTAAAAAAAATTTTCCTTTCTTTAAGCGATTATAAAAAGAAAAAACGGCTCTTTTATACCGCTTTATCAAAGAACCGTATAAAAAAACCGTTTTCCTCACGCTCTTAGTCGGCGCGTCTGTTTTTAAGCCACAATACACCGTCGGTGATGAAGGGCGAAAGAATCAACCACAACGCCGAAAGCGCAATCAGTGTATAAACAATTACCGAACCCACCGTTCTTGCACCACTGAAAATTGTGGATACGAGGTTGAAATCGAAAAACCCGAACAAACCCCAGTTCAATGCGCCAACGATTACCAATATATAGGCAATAATATTTACAATACGCATAAACATTTCCTCCTGCAAGCAGTATGTGCCGCTTCGAAAAATTTATGCGCATACTTTTTTTACCTTTTATTCCGTACGAAGGGCTACGACGGGGTCTTTCTTCGCCGCCGCCTGCGCAGGTATCAAACCGCTAATCAACGTCAATACAACGCTGATAATGACCATGGTTATCGCCGATTCTAAAGGCAACGATGCCAACGTTGCAATACCCGTCAATGCCGCCAAAATTGCGTTAATGGCAAACTGCAAAAGATAGGTGACGACAACCCCGAATACCCCCGACGACAAACCGATAATAAACGTTTCGGCGTTGAAAAGGTTTTTGATGTCCTTTTTTCTCGCGCCGAGCGAACGCAAAACACCGATTTCTTTCGTTCTTTCCACTACGGAAACATACGTGATAATGCCAATCATGACGGAAGAAACCACCAAGGATATCGCCGTGAACGCCACCAATACGTAGGTGATTGCATTCAAAATCGTCTGCACCATACTCATCATCAAACCGACTTGGTCGGTGTATTTTATCTGCTTCGTTTCGTCATCCTCATAACGAAGATTCCAATCCTCCAAATAATCAAGCAAACCTTCTTTCGTTTCGAAAGTGCTGGTGTAGATTTGGATTTTGCTCATCTCGTCCGTACCGCCAATAGTGCGGATTGCCGCCTTTTCATCGTATAAAACGTAGAAGGTTCCCATACCCTCTACAGGAGCAGGAACGGGCGTAAACATCGTTTCCAACGTCTTGCTGACAGGTTTTGTAAAGGTTTTCAAACCCGTACCCTCGCTGCCGTCTTGTGCAGGTGCTTTCTTAGCATCACGAATATACTGTGCTATTTTGCTGTCGATATTACGTTGTATAAATTCTTCGCCCAATTTTTCCGTGAAATTCAAACCACTCGTCAAACAGCCATACGTCAAATCCTCTCTCAAACGCAAAATACCCGTGATTTTAATTTCAACACCATTATTGCCAGCTTCTAAATTCGGCAATTCACCCAAATAATCGAAAGCATATTTGCCGTCTAACGCTCCCTCTTTATAAATGGCATCGTTGTCGTATAAAACGAATTTTTTGTTCAAAATTTCATCAAAGGAGATAGCCATGTACGAGTTCTCGTCTTTTTTCTTCTCTTTTTCTTCCTCATTAAACAAGCTTAAAAATTTCTCTTCACTAATGAAACCAAGCTGGGCAAGCGTTAAATCGGTCATATCGTTATTACCGCCAATAACAAGCACCGCTTCGTTGCTTGCTTGGGGGAATGAACCTTTAACAACGTCATACTGCGATTGCACGTATTCCCCATAACGAGGGTCGTCAAAATCAGACGTGCCCGGCATTCTGCCGTAAACCTCGCCCAAATAATCGACAAGGTAAGCAAGCTGTGCATATTTTGCGTCTTGGTTGCTAAGCTGGGTTTTATAATACTCCTTTAACGTAGCAAGGGATAAATTTTTCATCGTTTCCCCATCGCCTACGCCCTCTTGACCAGTGACAACGGCCGTATAGAAATTGTTCGTGAACTTGACACCGTAATCGTATTTAATCGCTTCGTACAAGCTCTTATCCATCCCTTCCAAATAAGAAACGTATTCATCAGACAAATCGTTGTTCACGGTCATGCCCTGCGCCATATTCGACAGGAAAGAGTTTACGTAAATTTTGTTATCCAATTCCGACAAATCGGGCATATCTTCCAGCGAGGTCATCCCCTCCATAATCGTCGCGGTATCCAACGTCGTTTCCGTAATCTCTATCGGATAGAAGGAGAGCATATCCTCTTCCGTTTTTAAAATGTAGCTATTGAAACCGCTCGAGAGCGCCAAGACAAGGCAAACGCTGATAATGCCGATGCTGCCTGCAAATGCCGTAATCGCCGTTCTACCTTTTTTCGTGGCAAGGTTTCTCGCGCTCAAACCCAACGAGGTCTTGAAAGACATAGCGGATTTTTCGCGTTTTTTCTTTTCTATTCTCTTTTCTTTCCAGCTCTTTTTCTGTGATTTTACGCCTTTATTTTCCTTGGGTTTTTCCGTTTCTTCCGCTAATTTTGCATACTCTTTATTTCCGTCGTAGGGGTTGGAATCGGAAATCACCAAGCCGTCCTGCAAACGCACGATTCGAGAGGAATACTCTTCCGCGAGCTCGGGATTGTGCGTCACCATAATCACAAGGCGTTCGCCTGCAATTTCACGAATTAAATCCATAATCTGCACGCTGGTCATCGTATCCAAAGCCCCCGTGGGTTCGTCTGCGAGCAAAATTTCCGGATTGTTTACGAGCGCACGCGCAATCGCCACACGCTGCATCTGACCGCCTGAAAGCTGATTAGGACGTTTGTGAAATTCACCCTCCAAGCCCACTTTCTTAAGCGCGTCCTCGGCACGTTTTCTGCGTTCGGCTTTGGAAATGCCTGCAATCGTCAAGGCAAGCTCTACGTTGCCCAGCACCGTTTGATGGGGAATCAAATTATACGATTGAAAAACAAAACCGATTCTGTGGTTTCGATATACGTCCCAATCGTGGTCTTTATAGTTCTTAGTGGATACGCCACAAATGACAAGATCTCCTGAAGTATAATGATCTAAACCGCCAATAATGTTCAAAAGGGTAGTTTTTCCGCAACCAGACGGGCCAAGAATGGAAACAAATTCATTCTCACGAAAACAAAGATCAACCCCTTTGAGCGCGGGTACAGGCTGACCTGCTGTTTCATAGTCCTTTTTTATGTTTTTTAATTGTAACATTACTTTGCTCCTTATGCAACAGAATGTATTTTTACAGCAAAGAAACGGATTTTACTCCGTTCCCTCATTTGTGCTATGCTCTCTTTGTGATATTCTCTATATAATTTATGCAATCAAGTGTAATCAAAAGCAATCGAAAACTTATTTAAGATTATTTTTCTCTAAAGTGTTCTTCTTTTCCTTTCCTAATATATTCACAAAATCGTTTAACAGCGTGAACATAGTGTCGAAATTCTCCTCGCCGAATTGATCGATGACTCTTTGAATGAAATTTTGACAATTTTTTAAATCTTCCCGATATGCCTCCATAGTAGGTTCGGTAATTTCTATGTAAGCGATTTTTCTATCCACATCGTCTGCGACACGTTTTACAACACCTCTTTCTTCCAAGCGGTTTACGATTTGCGAAACTGCTGAACGCGTGATTCCTAAAATTTTCGCAAGCTGTGTGGAGATTAAACGTTTTCCCTCGTATTCTGCCGAAAGGATTTCGAATAATAAACGAATTTCCGTGTTGCTGAAATGCATTTCTTTATCGGAAAGAATAATGTCATCGCGCTTTTTTAATAACGAAAATACCATATATAAATATTTTTCGCTCTTTTCTTCTTTTTTAATCACCAAATCCATTTTTTCGTTTGTCATACTTACCTCTTTAGATGTGTGTAAAAACGGAAATATTTCCCTTTTTTAAGTATTGTAGCAAGACTTTGTGAAAACATCACTATCGTTTTGTGAAAAATTGTTGATTTCTGAGAATTATTTTTCCGAAAGACTTGAAAATTAACTCGAAAAATGTTACAATATCACGTGTACGTTTTACGTTCCGCAGAATACTATACGCTAAGGATAGAAATATGATTAACGCTTTATCTGATTTTTTGAAAAATTCCCTCACAGCTTACCACGCTTGCAAAAACGTGAAAGAAACGTTGCTTGCAAACGGTTTTCAGCCCTTGTTGGAATCGGAAGATTGGGAATTATCGGAAGAAGGAAAATATTTTATTGAACGCGGTGGCAGCAGTCTCATCGCTTTCACCGTGGGCGCTTTGGATAGTTTTTCCTATAAAATCGCCGCAACCCATCTTGATTCCCCCTCTTTAAAATTGAAAGAAAACGCTCTTGTTCGAGCAGGTAAATATGCAACGCTCAACGTGGAAAAATACGGCGGTGGCATTTGGCACACTTTCTTTGACAGACCTTTAAAAATTGCAGGGCGCATCATCAAAAGAGAGAATGATTTGCTCCGCTCGGAAGTTTACACTTCCCCTTTTAACGTATGCATTCCCTCTGTTGCAATTCATCAAAACCGTTCGGTAAACGACGGTATGCCCATCAATTTACAAGTGGATATGCAGCCACTTTTGGGTGTTTATGATGAAAATGCTACCCTCGCGGATATCCTCTTTGGCGACGAAAAAGAAAACGTGATTTCTTACGATTTACATCTCGTCAACGCAGACATGCCCTATTCGTTTGGTGCAAAAGACGAATTTTTGGCGTCCCCACGCATCGATAATCTTGCAAGTGCTTACGCCTCTTTGCAAGCCATTTTAAACCACGGCGATAGCAGTGGCATTTGCGTAGCAGCATTCTTGGATAACGAAGAAATCGGCAGCCACACAGCGCAAGGCGCAGACGGCGATTTTATGGAAAATACCCTCCGTCGCATCGCCTATGCTTTCCGCTTTGACGACAATGAATATTACAAAGCTTTGGCTTCCTCTTTCTTGCTCTCCGTCGATAATGCACACGCAACGCACCCCAACCACCCTGAAAAATCTGACCCTACCAATAAGGTGATACTCGGTGGCGGCGTTGTTATCAAGTCGCACGCAAACCGCGCGTATATCACGGACGCTCTTTCGTCGGCAATCGTGCAAACAGTGATGGAACGAGCAGGCGTTACCTATCAACACTTCTACAATCATTCCTCTGCTGTAAGCGGCGGAACGTTGGGCTCGATTGCATTGCGTCACATCGGCATTCGCGGCGCGGATATCGGCATGGCACAACTTGCTATGCACAGCGCGTGTGAGTGCTTTGCAAAAACTGATTACACGCAAATGGTGGATGCGTTGACCGCGTATTACGGCTCTGATTTCGCGCACTCTGCCGAGGGTGTTTTCATTCGTTAAGCATTAAGACAGTTTTAAAGCGGTCTGCCTGTGAAAGTAGACCGCTTTTTTAATTCATCTCGTACATGGGTGGCTTGTTTTGCCACCCTTTTTATAATTTAGTCCTTAATGAACGCACGGAACGCAAGATAATTTTCATACAAATCCGCTTTGGAAATGACTTCGTAAGGAGCATGCATGGAAATTACAGGAACACCGATATCAATTGTTTCGATATTCATTTTTGCGATGTATTTTGCAACCGTACCGCCGCCGCCTTCATCTACTTTACCAAGTTCGCCCGTTTGCCAAATAACGCCGTTATCGTCAAACAGCTTACGAATATAGCCAACGTATTCTGCGTTTGCGTCGTTCGAACCGCTCTTACCTCTTGAACCCGTGAATTTGGTGATACCAGCGCCGCAAGAAAGATATGCGGAGTTTAATTTTTCACATACTTGAGGATAGTTGGGGTCGAAACCAGCATTTACGTCCGCGGAAAGGCACATAGAATGTGCGCGTACTGCCGCCGAGGATACACCGAAAGAACGTGCAATTTCATCAATCAAATCGGTGAAAATTGCGCACTGCATACCCGTTGTACCTTCGCTGCCGATTTCTTCTTTATCCGCAAGAACAACCATCACCGTACGTTTTTCGTCCGTTTCATCAAACAACGCGGTGTATGCAGGGTAGGAGCAAACGCGGTCGTCATGGCCGTATGCACCGATAAGCGCTCTGTCAAAACCTACGTCCTTTGCTTTGAATGCAGGCACGAGAGAGAGTTCTGCGCTGAGGAAATCTGCTTCCACCATACCGTATTTTTCGTGAAGAATCTTCAAAAGATTTTCTTTCACCGTCTTATCCTTTTCGTTATCCGCCGCCGTATAAGGAATATTGCCAAGCCAAATATTCAAATCCTCGCCTGCGATTGCTTCACCGAGGGGTTTGGAATTTTGCTTAGCCGCAAGGTGAGGAAGAAGGTCGCTGATATAGAACACGGGATCGTTTTCGTCTTCCCCGATTTTCACTTCCAATGCACTGCCGTCAGAAAGCATTACTTTGCCATGCAAAGCAAGAGGAATGGTCGCCCATTGATATTTACGAACGCCGCCGTAATAATGGGTTTTTGCAAAAGCGATGTTATTTGCTTCATACAAAGGCACTTGTTTTAAATCGATTCTGGGACTGTCGATATGCGACGCGATGATACGAATACCGTCTTTCGCTACGTCGCCCGTACCGATTTTCAAAAGGTAGATGTTCTTACCGTGATTATTATAATATACCTTATCGCCTGCTTTTAATTTTTGGCCAAACTCAAAGGGAATATACCCCTGCGCCTTAGCCGCTTCTTCCACATACGTGCAAGCTTCGCGTTCCGTTTTCCCTTCATCCATGAATTTCTTGTAGCCTTCTGCATAATCGAAAATTTCTTTCATAAGCTTTTCGTCTGCTACTTCATAAACATTGGTTCTTTTGTATGCAAGTTCACTCATAATCATTTATCTCCTGTTTATTTTTTCGTTTGTTACTATATATGCAAAGAAATCCTCATCAATGCAAGAAACCTTTGATGATTTGTTCTTCCGCTTC
Source organism: Clostridiales bacterium (assembly GCA_015055785.1). The sequence goes on from SVHQ01000010.1 coordinate 20,601, forward strand.
CTTTTCCGTCAAGCCCAGCGTCATTAATTTGATGAGCTGTTCGCCTGCAATTTTCCCAATCGCCGCTTCGTGGATAAGTTCTGCGTCGATGTTGTTTGCAGCCAAGCAAGGCGCCGCCGTAACCGCCGCGTTATCCATAATAATGGCGTCGCATTCCGTATGACCGTGACAAGGTGCATTCCCATTCATGGTGGATACGAAATGTTGCGTCGATTCGCCGCCTGCAACCGATCTTGACATGATATCCGCGCGACAGCCCTCGCCGTTCATATCCACGACAAAATCGGTGTCTGCTATCTGCTTTCCGTGCGTATAAAGCTTTTCTTTTACAATGAAATTCGCGCCTGCTTTCATATCCGCACGCGTGATACGTTTGGTGGAATCGATGCCTTTAATTTGCGTCGTTTCCATTTCCATGTGCGCATTTTCGTCCAAATGCACCACCGTTTCGGGGTTCATGACGTTTTTACCGTTTCCGTCTCCCTCGCCGTAATGCTTTTCCACGTACTTTACTTTCGCGTTTTTGCCCACGTAAAAGGTATGCACACCATCGTGACGGGAAGTCATGTCCACACCGCCGCAATTGTGAATACCGCAACCTGCAACAATGACAACGTCTGCCCCCTCGCCGATATAAAAATCGTTGTACACCACCTCTTGCAAACCTGCTTTGCTGATGATGACAGGGATATGCACACTCTCGTTTTTCGTACCTGGCTTAATAATGATATCAATGCCCGATTTACCATCCGTTTTATTGACGATATCGATGTTTGCCGTTGTGTTTCTGCCAAGCGCTTCGCCGTTGCCGCGAATGTTGTACGCGCCCTCGGGAGTACCGTGCAAATCTGCTATCTGCAACAACAAGTCTTTTTGAATTGAATCCATACCTGCCCCTCCCGTTTTATAATTTTTCCGTCAATCTTTTGCAAGATTCCGAGCGCAAAAGTTCGGGTAAAATTTTATCTTTTTCGCCAACGTTTTGCACTTCGCCGTTTGCAATCACCACGATTTTATCCGCAATATTTAAAATGCGTTCCTGATGGGAAATAATTAAAATATTCCCCTGCGTTTTTTCGTGCATCTTCTCAAAAACTTTGATGAGATTGCCAAAGCTCCATAAGTCAATCCCTGCTTCTGGTTCATCAAAGACAGAAAGCTTTGTCGAGCGAGCCAAAATCGTTGCAATTTCGATACGTTTCAATTCACCGCCCGAAAGGGAAGCGTTCACTTCTCTATCGATATAATCGCGCGCGCACATGCCCACTTCGGAAAGATAAGCACAAGCATCTGCCACTTTGAGATTTTTCCCTGCAGCAATATTGATTAAATCGCGCACCGTCAAACCTTTAAAACGTACAGGTTGCTGAAAAGCATAAGAAATGCCCTTTTGCGCACGTTCGGTGACGGAAAGATTGGTGATATCCTCGCCGTCAAAATAAATTTTACCCTCCGTCGGCTGATAAATGCCTGCTATCACTTTTGCGAGCGTTGATTTACCGCCGCCGTTGGGGCCTGTGAACGCCACAAAATGCTCGTCCAAGGTCAAATTGATATTTTTTAAAATTGTTTTTTCGCCAAGATCATCTTTTACATGATAGCTGACGTTTTTTAATTCTAACATTTTTCTTCCTCTTTCGGAATTTTTCTCTCTTTTATTTATACCGTTTTTCTTTCGTAATTAAACGTTTTTAAGCTATATAAGCGTTATTTTCCGCTTCTGTCATTTTTTTAATTTCTCGTTTCTGCAACCATACCCCAAACAATGCAGCCAACAGTGTTGCCAAATACATACCCACAAGGATGGTAGTTGTATATGCCGTTATATTCTGAATCCCAACAAAACTTTGCGCTACGAAAACCGTTACTCCCATGATAAAAATAGCGGGCATAAAAATACAAAACCAATACCCCAATATATATGAATACCTCTTATTTTTCAGTTTCTTTAAATTCACAAAACCGCAAAAAGCCACAATAAATACGCCCACATACGGAATAAGTGATAATAAATATTGCGTTTTGAAGGATATTTGTTTTTGATTTTTCATCTCTTTCTCCTTTGCATCTTATGCAATTGACCGCTATCGCGGTAATAAGCGCAAAACTGCGTTTTGCTTTTGTTGGAGATTACCCATACGAGGGCGTTGCCCTCAACCTCCCACAAGGGACAATGTCCCTTGACCCTTTATTATTAAAGGCTTAACGTAAATCAGAAAATTTGCAACAATACGCCGTGCGCTTTCAGCCATTTGCGTCTGTTTTTCCAATCGGGCATATATTTCGTCACCTCTGCCCAGAACGACGCAGAATGATTTTTATGCCTCACATGCGACAATTCATGCACCACTACGTATTCTATCATCTCTTTCGGCGCATATATCAAGCGATAGGCATAACGGATTTTATTATCAAAAGAACACGAGCCCCACTTGCCTTTCGCGCTCGATATCTCCACCGATTGAAAACTAACGCCCATTTCTTTGGCTCTTCGTTCCGTCACAATTGTAAAAATGCGTTTTGCATTCTCTTTCAGCCATTTGATAAGCCGCTGCTTTGCATTTTTTCTCGGCAAATACAACGTGTAGCTCTCTTCATCAAACAAAATATTCCGCTTTTCTATCAACGCAATACGGCAAGTTTTTCCAAGCAACATGAATTCATAGCCATGCAAATCTTCGGGCGGTAAACGCATACCTGCCCCTGCCGTTTGCGCTTTTTTCTGTAAAATCCAACGCTCTTTTTGCGCCAAAAAAGCAAAAATCCGTTCCGTAGAGCAAGACTTAGGCGCACGCACAATCAAACGACCAAACGGATCGATAGAAATAGCTAACGTTTTGCGACGGGAACGGATAATTTCATCGGGTTGTATCATGGAACGCCTTAATTTTCATAACCTCTGGGATTGCCGCTCTGCCACTTCCATTGCGAAGCGCACATTTCTTCAATGCCGAATTTAGCTTCCCATTTGAGTTCTTTTTTCGCTTTGTCGGGGGCAGCATAACAAGTAGCGATATCCCCAGGACGACGTTCGCAAATCTTATACGGCAACGTCTTGCCGCAAGCCTTTTCAAAGGCATGAATCATATCCAATACACTGTAACCATGCCCCGTACCAAGGTTGTAAATATGCACACCGCTGTCGTTACACTGCTCGATTGCCGCGATATGGCCAAGTGCCAAATCCACAACGTGAATATAATCGCGCACACCCGTACCATCAGGCGTGTTGTAATCGTTGCCGAATACGTTAATGCACTGCAATTTTCCACTCGCAACCTGCGCCACAAACGGCATCAAATTATTTGGAATACCTTTTGGATCTTCGCCGATCAAACCGCTCTCATGCGCACCAACGGGATTGAAATAACGGAGCAAAATGATGTTCCATTCGTTGTCCGCTTTATGCAAATCCTGCATAATCATTTCCATCATAAGCTTTGTCGAGCCGTAAGGATTGGTCGTTGAAAGACGGCAATTTTCGTCCAAAGGCAAGCGTTCGGGATCGCCGTACACCGTTGCC
>SVHQ01000171.1 GCA_015055785.1 Clostridiales bacterium
TATCCAAAAAAACAGCCGTAGCGTCTTGGAAAAACACTACGGCTTTTTTAACCACCAAAACGAACCATCATTCGCTGCCCTATATAACGGTGGGCAAAGCCGTATTTCGCTACTCTCTCTTCATATATGATATATGGAAGAAAATTTCACAAAATCAGCTGGCAAGGTGATATTTTTTACGCGCCCCTTTTTCCTCTCAGCAAAACGGAATTTCTCTGTGCGGCGACCGACCGTAAAAACGTTGTCCTTGTTCAAACGCTTTTTCATTCAATTTTATTTATTATATCGTATTTTTTTGCTTTTGTAAAGCAAATGAAAGGATTTTTAGAGTAAAACTTCCTTATTCGTGCCATAGAAAATATCTTCTTTTCCTGACAACGCCTTACAAAGTTTTTCAAAACGTACCCAACGGCTTTCATCATAATCCAATTCGTAGCTGTGACCCCAGATATATAAAAGCTGCGGCTCGTCTGTTTCTAAATTCAAGAATTTTTCCACAATTTCTTCCGTCCTTTCATCTAAGAAATGAAGGGTTGGATTAAAACGAAGCAGATTTTCTTTCTGCAATTCAAAAGTATGGGTGGAAGTGATTGTCCTTGCATACGCAATCGGCGTATTGTTTTTAATGAGCGTAGCTACGCGTTCGTCATTATTCACACCGCCACACGGATACGCCATACCAACAACGGGATAGCCGCAAAGTGCAGACAGCATTTTTCTATCTTCATCCACTTGACGAATTACTGTTTCGTCATTTAACATAGTTAAATTAGGATGCGTCATGGTATGCACAGCAATCTCATGCCCTTCATAAAGCTCCCCCACTTGCGAGGCGTTTAGCATTTTGCGAGGAATTTCACCCCATTCCACTTTCCATACATCGCCAGGCAAACCAAGTTTTGCGGAATTAAGGTTAAACGTACCCTTTAAGCCGTACTTATTCAAAACTTCAACAAGGCGTATATCCTGCGTTACGCCATCGTCAAAACTAAACGTAATCGCTTTTTTCTTACCGTTCCACATACGAATACTCCTTTGGGTGAATTGCAAGGCTCTGCCTTGCGTGAATTGAAGGTTATACCTTCGTGAATTTTCACTTCGCTCAGTGAATTACACCGCAAGCTGTGCGTTATGGCTATATTTTATAAAACTTTACCGCAACGCCGATGCAATCGGCTATTCACGTTTTCGAAGAAAACAATTCACGCCCGTTAGGGCAATTCACGAACGCCTTGCGTTCAATTCACTGATAGTTATCGATTTTCTATTACGGGCTTACGCGATTGATATCTCTGGGGAACATCGTTGCTTCACGCACGTTCTTCGCGCCGAGAAGGTGCATCGTCAATCTTTCCAATCCAAGCCCCAAACCGCCGTGAGGAGGTGCGCCGTATTTATGCAACATCAAATACGTTGCAAATTCTTCAGGGTTCATGCCGAGCTTTTCCATCTTCGCAACCTGTTCGTTATAATCGTGTACACGCTGACCACCCGAAGTGATTTCCAAGCCTCTAAACAACAAGTCGAAAGACAAGGTATATTCAGGGTCTTCAGGGTCGTCCATCGTGTAGAAAGGACGCTTTTTGGACGGATAATGGGTGATGAAAATGAAATCGGAATTAAACTCTTTCTTTGCATATTTGCCAAGAATTTGTTCTTCTTCGGGGTCGAAGTCCTTCATATCGCTGGGCTGATATTTAAACTTCTTCATGATGATTTCCTTTGCTTCCATAAATTTAATAACGGGAATTTCTTTGATTTCGGGAATTTCGATTTTGAGAAGTTCCACTTCGTTTTGATATTCCGTCTTTAACAAATTCATGATATATTTAAGCAAGCCCGTTTCCATGTTCATAATATCTTCAAAAGAATCGATGAAGCCCATTTCAAAGTCCATGGAAATATATTCGTTCAAGTGACGGCTGGTGTCGTGATGCTCCGCACGGAATACGGGTGCGATTTCAAATACTCTTTCATACACGGCAACAAGCGCCTGCTTATAAAGCTGGGGCGACTGCGCAAGATATACTTGCTTGCCGAAATAATCGAGCTTGAACACGTTCGTGCCGCCCTCTGCCCCTGCAAAATTGATTTTCGGAGAATGAATTTCGGTGAAATTTTGTTGTGTTAAAAATTCACGAAAACCACGCTGAATACCTTCCTGCAATTTAAAAATCGCACGTTCCTTAGGATTACGAAGGGTTACGGGACGATAATCGAGCTTTGTAGAAAGGTCGCAATTCACCTGCTTTTTCGTGATAACTACGGGAGGGATATCGGCAGGATGGGAAAGCAATTGAATGTCATGAATTTGCACTTCATAACGCTTGCTGCCGTCCTTTGTTTCGCCGGCTACAATTTTACCCGTAATTTTTGCCGCACATTCTTCCTTTACGTCCTCACCCATGCGATAATCGGAAAAACTTTCCGCATATACGCACTGAATTGTTTCGCGTGCTGTACGCAAAATAACGAACGCGAAATCGGACATCATACGAATATTGTGAATCGTACCTTTTATCGTTACAATTTGGTTTTCATACTTTTCAAAATCGGCATACGCTACCGTTGTCGATTGAATTTCACCTGTCATTGCCATAATTCTACCTCTTCCTCAAAAATTTTTTCTATTTTGAGCCAATTTTCTTTATAAACACTATTTTAATATGTTTGACAAAAAAAATCAAGAATTTTATAATAGAATTATGAAAAATTTTCCTTGCTCGGAGGGCAAAATCTATGCGCGTACTTGCGATTAACGATATTTCTTGTGTCGGCAGATGTTCCTTGACCGCTACTTTGCCCATTATTTCCGCTTGCGGCGTTGAATGCAACGTGCTCCCTACCGCCATTCTCTCTACACATACGGGCGGTTTTGAAGGCTACACCTTTCACGATCTCACAAATGAACACCCAAACATTCTTCAGCATTGGAAAAGCTTGGGCTTGAAATTTGATTATATTTACAGCGGTTATTTGGGTAGCATTTCTCAAATAGAAACGGTGTTGCAAATTAAAAAAGACTTCCTTAAAGAAGGCGGCGTGTTTATCGTTGACCCCGTAATGGGGGATAGCGGCCTGTTGTATGCTGGTTTTACCCTTGCCTACGAAAAAATGCGTGAGCTTTGCCGCGAGGCGAATTATATCCTACCAAACGAAACGGAAGCTTGCTATCTCATCGATATGCCCTATCCTTTGACAAAAGCCGCCGCAAAAGAAGCATTGGCACGTTTGTCTGCGCTTTGCCCTGCTCCTATCGTTACGGGAATTACAGAAAACAATAGTATTTCCGTTTATTTTAAGGACGAAAACGGCGAAGCTGCTTCTTTCGAACATGAAAACATGGAAGGTTTTTTCTGCGGCGCAGGCGACGTATTCGCTTCGGCGTTTGTGGGCTGCCTTGCAAGAGGAAAATCGGAAAAACAAGCCGTTCAATTGGCGTCCGATTTCGTGGCTAACGTTATTCGCCGTTCAGCAAAAGAAGTGCCTGATAAACGTTACGGCTTGAATTTCGAAGCGGAAATTTTTCCCTTCCTGAAAAATTTAAACGCTTAAAAATTCCCCCTTTCATTCCGTTGACAAAGCTCCGTCAGCTGTGTATAATAAAAGTTGATCTGCGGTGTTCGGAGTTCGACGATTATGCGGAATCCACATTATTAATTCGGGAGCGGTCATTCGTGGCGATAGGCAAGGTCTGTATTTATACGGAAAGTCTGAGGCGTCAAGATGCGGCACCCACCTGCTGAAAGCGGGTTCATCTTTTTGCCGAAGTGCGGCACAGGCGGATTTTTTTGTCAATATTTTCCCTTACAGGGGAATGTAAAAACGGACGGTTTTCACCGTCCGTTTTTTGATGCTATTACACTATTTTGTTAACTCAACGCATACATGGTATGCCCGTTTTTATTATAGGCTATGGGACAGAGCCTTATTATATCACGGATAAAATCCAACTAAGCAACCAATACAAAACGGGTATGGTTGCCACCGATAA
>SVHQ01000172.1 GCA_015055785.1 Clostridiales bacterium
TTGAGCGAGGAGAATCCTCCCGTTTTGGGTCTTCCTCTGTCGTCAACGTCCACGAAAAGCTCCCAAAGCGTGGTTGCCTTGCCGCTAATAACCTGGTTTGCGTAGGATGGGTGAGTTTTATTCGAAATCATCTTGTACGCCAAATCCGCGTAGCCGTACTTGGATAAAACTCTAAAAATCACCCTCGAGCCAAGCACTCCCACGTCCAGATGGTCGCCGCTTGCACGAACGAGACTTACCAGCTGATTGAGAGCGATAGGTAGCTCGTCAGAGTCGAATATTCCCTCGTATATCGCCATCGAAACAGCCGTTTGCGTATCAAAGGGCGGTTTAATCGCGCCGTCTTGAACGTAAACTTCTCTAAACCGCTTTTTTATATACCCCATAAACTCTAAAACGAATTCGCGGTCCTCGTAATCCTTTATCGCGTCCATAATAAGGAGCGTTTTGTTGCACGAATCCAGTAGTGATAGCGAATTGGTTATCTCTTTGGGCGTCGTGGGATTGCTTGCGGGTCGTCCCGGCTGAACCCAATCGCCCAGCCCGTAGGAAAACAGCCCGTTTTCGTTGATTCTGGTTCTTGCATACCGCAAATATTTACGAATCGCCCCGACATTGTCACGCAAAACACGATCGTCGCCAGTGTACTTATAGACGTGGTAAGCAACCTGAATCAGCGCCGCATCCCACGACGGACCGCCGATTTCGCCCCAGCCCGACGTAGGAATTATGTCGTAAACCGCTCCGCTGTCCATTTGCTGAGCGCGAAGGTTGTTAAGCCATTCGCAAAAGCTTTTTTCCGCCGAATAGTTGAGCATAATCTGCTCGGCAGACAGCGCAATATCTCCCGTCCAGCCGTTTTTCTCCCGTTGCGGACAGTCGGTGGGAAAGTAGTGGAAGTTGGATTCGTCCGACCGCCTTATTATTTCCTGAATTTTATTCAGCACCCCGTCCGAGCAATCAAAGCAGCCTGCGCTTTTTACGTCGGAATGAAAAACGATATAGGTAAGTAACTCGCTCGTTGCCTGAGCGTCCGTAATTCCCTCTACGAAAACGTACTGAAAGCCGTGATAGGTAAACCGAGGCGTGAACTCCTCTTCCCCCTCGCCGCCGCAAACGTAAACGTCCTTGTGCATCATGGCAGGCGAACGATCGCCAAAGGTCAGATTGCGAATGGATATTCCGTTTTCATCAACCACCTCTGCGTGCGTAAGCGTTATTTTTTGCCCGCTCTCGCCCTTTATTTTAAGCCGACAAACACCTGCGTTGTTTTCGGGGAATTTGTAAATCCAACCGCCGTTTTGCTTGTAAAAGCATTCGGGCTTCATCTCTTTTTCTACGCGAATTGGCTCTGCCTCGCACAGCCTTGGCTCTCCCTTTGGCGGAGCTGCAATAATCGCATTTTGCCACGAGCCCGAGTCAAAACCCACCTCGTTCCAGCCGGATATTTCGCTGCGCGCATCGTAGTGCTCGCCCATTCTGTAATCGTCAAAAACGATGGGTGAGTCTGCGCAAACGAAGCTCTCGTCGCTCTCTATTATGCGCTTGCCGTCAACGTCCAGGCTCAGCGCCAGCTTAGGCGCGTCACGGTACGGGGCCTTATCAAACCACCAAACGTTTCCGCCCGGATTGTTCAAAAACCCATTGCCAAGCACGACCGCTATTACGTTTTTGCCCACAACAAGCTCGCTCGTTACGTCGTACTCGTCGTAGTAAACGATCGCGTCGGGATTGCTGATATACGGCGCAAGCAAGCCCTTCGTAACGTTTTTCCCGTTCACGTAAAGCTCGTAAAACCCCAGTCCGCAAACGAGAATCCTCGCCTCACTCGCGGCGCGATTCAAAGTAAAGTCCTTCCGAAAATACGGCGCAGGCACAAACCGCTCCACCGTCGTAAACTCTCTCGATTTTTGTATAAAACATTTCGGAAAATTCATCGTTCACCACCATTTTTCAAGCATTTACTCAAGCCTATTACTTTAGTTTATTTTCTCTTTAAGCACACAAGTGTCTCAACACTTGGCGATTTATTCAAAAAAATCTCATTTATCTCTTTTCCGTCTAACAGTATAGGAAAAGCAAATTTTATTGACTTCAACGGGTACTCGTTTTCCCCTTCGGGATAAATATGTATCTCTTTGATTAACTCCGCAAGCAATTCTTTTCTATCTTCATCATTTATTTTATCATAAATCTTAGAAAAATGCACCAATATTTGAAATATATTCTCAAAAGTTAATGATTTTTCTTCAATTACTTGTTTTCTATAACGTGCGTCATCAATCTTTTCTTCTATCTCAGCGATTACGTCGTACATAGAATCAATTCTCACAGTCATATCTTTTATTTTTCTATCTCTATATTTAGCATCTATCGGCAAGGTATCAAGTTCCGTTTCAAGTCGATTTTTATTCAGTTGAACTTCTTTAAGTTTTGCTTCGTAATTTTTAATTTCTTCTACAATCTTATCCGCATCCACGTGAATACCTATAGAACTTTTTACCCCTTCAACAAATCTTTCGTCGTTCATAATTTGTTTTATAACGCCTATAACAAGCGGCTCAATATCCGTTTTCTTTAGATTAGCGCTATAATTACAAAAGCCCCCTCGCTTCATTTTATTTCGGCTGCAAGAATAATACATTACTTCCTTTTTCGTATGGTATTTCTCCATATGGCATACTAAATATGATATTTTCGTTTTCCTCCTTGTTATTTTATAGTCGTTATTTAGCCTCGCAGAGCCCACACTTCGATTCTCGCAGTGTGGGCTACACTTTGCTAAAATTTATTAAAGTTCTTCTCTCATCCACCAAGAGATGAAAGCATTAAAAAACTCCGCGCATGATAATGATATGCACCTCCAAAAGTTTGTCTAACTTTTTGGGTTCACTTCATAACCTTGCACAGAGTCTTAATTGTTGAATTTTATTAAATTGTTATACCTACTAAATTTTTTCTCTATAATGTTTTGCATGCTTTGTTTCAAATACATATAACATATTTCTCGCCCTGCTCATTCCTACATACATCAAGTCCGGTTTGTTGTAAGTTTGAATATCAACCAACATAATCACTGAATTTTCCAATCCTTTAAACCCTTGTATGGTTGAATAGGTTATATCATCACCGGCACTAGTTACGGGAGAAATTTTAAATTTCTTTATTTTTGATGCAACTGATTTATCAAATTTAAAAGGAGAAAGAATCGTTATATCTTTTATTGCAACACCCGCCGTTATTAGTTTTTTAATTTCTTCTTCTAAAATATCAACCTCGTCGCCATCATCAAAAGTAATATATTTTACCGGTGGCAAACTTGAATCTTTTTTGAGGACTTCTATATCCATGCCAACTATTTTGTTCATTTCATTTTGAACGTTAATACTATTTCTACAGTTAACAGTTAATGCAAATGTAGCAAAATTTGCTTCATCATCTAAAAGGTCATAGATGCTATCGTATGACGTTCCCCGACAATAAATAGTTTGATACTTAAAATCGCCAAAGAAGAACCATTCTCCTTTTTTAAGTCCACCATTAAGTAAAGCATCAATAACAAACAAATAATTACCGTGTAAAAGGTCTTGCGCTTCATCAAGTATAATCTTGTCAAATTTAACAGGATTTTTCGCAAGATAATCAAGCGCTAGAGATGGTAGTTCTTCCGAATAAAATTGTTTATAATCAGTAACCTTGCTTACATCAACTATACCTGCAGACGTTAACATGTCCTCAATATACTTTGTAAGTGAACCCACATATTGAGGAACAATATCATTGTTTGCAAAATGCATACGAAGTTCATTTTCAAGCAGTAGATTGTAACAGAAAAATCCTACTTTTTTACCTTCTGCCACACTTTCTTTTGCGTTTTTAATAGCAAGAATAGTTTTTCCTGTTCCAGCTGCACCATTTATAAGACAACGTTTATTACTACGCAATCCATCAATACACCGATACTGCTCTTCTGTAA
>SVHQ01000173.1 GCA_015055785.1 Clostridiales bacterium
GGATTCTTAGTCGGGTAAAGCGTTTGATTTCCATTGGTGTAATCAACAACAGAAATGAAGATTATATAATCATCAATACTTTCGCTACCGCCCTGCTCATTGTCACCACCTTGATCGGTGTCACCACCAACAGAGGTGATGGAAAGCACACCTGTGTCTATATTGTAGGCAAGATTATATGTTCCTGCCTTATCGAAGAACAGCATATCCAAGCCCTCCGATGTCATAACGTGAGCAATGGTGCTGTCGGTGTTACTGTCAAGAGTGATAGGAAAATACTTTGTCTTTGCGCCATCGAAGAACGTTAGATAGTCGTTTGCTTCTGCTACAAGGCCCTCGTAGGTTACAATGCCATCAGTATCTTTCAGAAGCGGAACAAATTTGCCGTCAAGATACATATACACATCGGCAGGAGTTTCCATTTCTTCTATCATGAAGCTGTTAAAGCACGGCATATAAACGATGGAATAATAACCGCTCTTCAAAACCTTAACGTAATCGCCGTCCTTGGTGATGCTTCCGCTTTCCGTATATACTTCCACAAGATGCTCTGCGTTTATAATGCCGTTTGTGGTAAGGTTTTTGATATTAAACTTCGCTCCTTCTTCAAGCTGAAGCTTAACTATATACACGTATAAGCCCTTTTCATTGATATAGGAAACAATATCCTCTTTGTTTACTATATCTTTGTGATCATAATACCACATAAGATCGTCGTAACCTTCGGAGTTTGAAGCAATCGGCATTTGTTCGAGTGCTACCGCATTGGCATTCTCAAAATTCAACTCATAAGAGTTTCCGTCAAGCGGAGCAAAAGTCTTGTTGATATAGATTTTTTTATTACCGTCGTAATCAAATTCAATTCCATAGCGACAAGCATAATCGATCACAAATTCACCATTATCACCGCGGTGGAAATCCCAAGTATCCCAAAGATACTCTTCATCAAGATCGTCATAATCGTAAACCGTACCGCTTACGTTATCAACAATAACGAATTTATCGCTTACGGCAAAATTCACGTAGCCGTAAATGTAAGTCGTTGTTTCATCGGGATACGAAGTATAAATCATCGGATATTGCATACCGTTGATTTCAATGACGATGCCCTCGTACTTATATCCGTCGATAAATAGCATAAGTCCGTTGGGCGTTGCTGTAAGAAGAACGTTCGCCGATGCTGCCGTAGTAAGTATCTTTCCGTCGGTACCGACGTTGCCCTCGGCAAAATAATTATGACTGAACTCTCTGTTATCGGTTTGGCAAATGGTGATCACGTCGCCTTTTGTAACCGAAAACCCTTCAAGCGACCAAATGATATTGTTTTCATTTTGCTCATCGAGAGTAAGCGCTGTCGGCGTTCCGTTTACACAAATAGAAAGAGTTGTTGAGTATTTAGGAATTACGGGCGTTTCGACCTCGTTATATTCATTGTCAAAGTATTTTTCACACTCAGAGCATTGATAGTATTCAATATTGCCGTCATTCCAAAAATTAGCAGATTTTCCCCAATACATTGATCCGTATTCGTGCGAACCAATCGGAATCGCAACGGAAGCGACTTCATTGTACATTTCATCGAAATTCTTTCCGCAACCGTCACAATGATAGTGCGGCGCTATACCTTCCTCGGTACAAGTTGATATTTTTCCGCCTATCCATTCATAGTTATGTACGTGTTCGGCTGGCGCCGCTTCTGCAATTACAAAGTAGGAAAAGCTGCTTGTTTCAAATGAGATTTTTCCGTCAGCCACAGTAGGAACAATCTTTTCTACCGAGTTGTCATCTTTAACGTGGAATACAAGGTAGTTATCCACCTCAACGTTGGGAACAGGAACAGACACCTTTACCTTACCGTTAGGTTGAACCTTTGAGCCATCTTTCGTAACGTAGATATCAAAAATATATACGCTACCATCTTTGTTGTAATTCTCATCGGCAATTACCATAAGAACTTCCGCGGCTTCTTCTGTGGCGACCACAATCTCGTTGCTTACCAAGGTAGAGCCTTCTTCAAAGCCACCGCCGTCAACCACGATTCCATATTCGTTTTTCAAAGATTCAAGCGTTTTAGGGCCTTTATCACACGCTGTAAGTGAAAAAGTAAATACAGAAATCAAAACAAAAAGCAATACTGATAATAGTGATTTTTTTCTCATTTTTAACCTCCATGTATATTTTCCCTCAAACCGACAACAAGGGTTTTTTTAACTCCTATTATTCTCCAACCATATAATTAGTATAGCACTTCTTTAGCATAAATGCAATAGGTTTTAAAAATATTTCACTTGGTGCATCCGATTGCATATTGCCGTTTCCACTTCACGGAGTCTCGGCAAAACGTCGTCGCTCGCCAACTCTCGTCGTTTCTTCTATCCTTTCTCACGCTTCGCTCTTTGACTGTGGCAAATAGTAAGCCGAACGCGCAAACCAACGCACGCACATAACTTGCCTTTGGCTCGTTCACGTTGTTTTCCCAAATAGAAATCCTTCCTTATGAAACGCCGACCATTTCCGCTAATTGCGATTACGTAAGTCCTCTTTCCTTGCGTAAGTTTTTAATTGTTTCCCCTAAATATCTTATGTTGTAAATTACACTCCCATTTTTTTTACAAGGAATATTATCAAATAAATAAAATTCTCCACCGCAAAAAATACCGCGACGTTGATAAAAGGCATTATGTACGGCGCAATCGTTGCAGGCAATATATAAAACGGATCACGTATAACGAAAAACCAATTATAAAAACGTGCGCTTTCTCCAATTTCGTTATTGTACAACATATTTCCTAAAATCGCCCACAGCACAATAGCTATAAGCAAATAAATATCACGGTAACACTTTTTCCACTCTAATTTTTGCTCATCAAAAATCAAAACAAGCAATCCATATATTGTCATCACGCCGTGAAAAATCAATGTTTGAATAACGCGATAGGACAATGGATGTACTTGATACCACATCACCCCTGCTGGATAAATCAAATATACTAAATTAGAAATAAACGCCAACAAGGCAATATTCGAACGATACTTATCCAAAAAACGATTGCGTCTGCTTAAAAAACATAACACACAAGTCACCGTACAGATATGAAAAGGGAGTTTCTCAATATCAATCTCCCCATACGCAAAAGGCATCAAGAAAAAATCAGCCATATATAAGCCAAACGCTATGTTAATAAACCGTTTTGCCGTTTTGTCTTTACATGCTTGGTCTTTGTTTTTCAGCCAAACAATCACCAAAGTAGCCACAACAACCGCCGCAAAAATATACAACCAATGCCATATTCCAAAACAAGAAAACACAACGCCGCCTTTTTTATCCGACAGCAATTCGCTAAGATATTTATACATATTGCTATTTCCCCTTATCGGTTGTTTGACATGATTATAACATATACTACCTTCCACTGTCAATACCAGCCAACAATCTATTACATACAAAAACACCGCTTTCAAGCGGTGCTTTTTTGGTGCATCCGATTGGATTCGAACCAACGACACCAGGCGTCGGAGGCCTGTGCTCTATCCAACTGAGCTACGGGTGCATGAATTTGGAAGATATTTTTTTGTTAATTGCACTTATATTTTACTATTTTTCGCTTTCCTTTTGCAAGCATTTATGATATACTATTTTTAAATTAGAGAATTTTTTTACTCCCTCTTTTGAAAAAAGGAGCTTTTTATGTCAAAAACAGTCGTTGTCGGCATGAGTGGCGGTGTGGATAGTTCGGTAGCTGCCCTTCTCTTAAAAGAACAAGGTTATAACGTCATTGGGCTGTATATGCTCAATTGGGAAGAAAACGATGAAAACGGTTGTTGCACCGCGGAGGAGGATTACGCCGACGTGCGCCGTGTAGCCAACCTTTTGGATATCCCTTATTACACGGTAAATTTCGCAAAGGAATATATGGATAGGGTTTTTTCTTATTTCCTCGCTGAATATAAAGCAGGCAGAAC
>SVHQ01000174.1 GCA_015055785.1 Clostridiales bacterium
CAAAAAACGGTCATTCTGGCCCGGGCACGGGTGGACTCACCACAAAAATGTTCTGGGATTATTATGATTTTACACGTGACAAGCGAGTGTTAGAGGATATCACGTATCCTGCAATTCACGGCATGGCAACGTTCTTGGAAAAATGCACGCGCGATTACGATGGGGAATACTTGTGTGCATATTCGGCTTCTCCCGAGCAAATTTTATCGGGGGACGTTTGGGTGGATAGCCATAAAGAGCAAAAATATTATCGTACGGTAGGTTGTGCATTTGACCAGCAAATGCTTTATGAAAACGCGTGCGATGATTTGCGTTGCGGAGAGCTTCTTCAAAAATTAGATGCAACAACGCAGGCGGAAAAAGCGCATATAGACAAATATGTTCCCATACAAATCGGGTACAGCGGACAGATTAAAGAGTATGGCGAAGAGCGTTTCTACGGCGAGATAGGCGAGGCAAAGCATAGACATATTTCTCAATTAGTAGCGTTAATGCCAGGTAGTATGATTACGCGTGAAACGCCGGCGTGGATAGATAGTGCAAAACGCACTTTGGAACTTCGTGGGGACGAATCCACGGGGTGGGCGCTTGCGCATAGATTGTGCGCGTGGGCAAGATGTGGTGATGGAGACCATACCTATCTTCTTCTGCAAAACTTGTTAAAAATGCGGACGTATCCTAACTTGTGGGACGTACATCCTCCCTTCCAAATCGATGGTAATTTCGGCGCAACGGCAGGGATTACGGAAATGCTTGTACAAAGTCATGACGGGTATATCACTTTGTTGCCTGCTATCCCTAAAACGTGGAAAAATATTTCCTTTTACGGATTAAAAGCGAGGGGGAATTTTACTGTTTCGTGTGTCTATATGGACGGAAAAATTCAAAAAGCGGAGATTATTTCCAACGTGGGCGGTGAAGTCAAGCTTCGCGCCGAGGGTATAAAGACGGCGCAGATTTTGGATGAAAAGGGCGACAAGGTGGAAATAAAACGGGAAGAAAACGCCTTGGTTTTTGTAAGCGAGCGCAATAAGACCTATTATATTACGAACTTTTCTTCGCTTCCGAAAAGTATTGCTGCACCAAAACTTTTTGCGACGTGGGAAGAAAACGGCGTACAGTTGCGTTGGGATAGTCAAGAGCAGTTTGCTGTGTATCGTGCGGTGGAAAACGAACCAAGATATACCTTGCTTTGCAAAACGGATGCAGGCAGTTTTTTGGATAGCGACTATCGAAAATCTAACCGCGCGCGCATCACATATAAAATCGTTGCTGTGAACGAAAATACTCGGCTTAATGAGAATGGCTCCGTGGTGTTTATGCACCCTGCAACAAGGTTGGAAGAAGAAAAATATTTACTGCGATTTGCAGTGAATAATATGGACGTATAAAGGAGCTTTCATTGTGAGAAAAATAATTGCATTATTATGTGGTTTGGCAATGTTCGCGAGCATAAGTGTGGCTTGCAACTCGAATGAAATAGGGAAAACATCTTCTTCGAATAACTCCTCGCCGTTTGCACCGCCAGAAGAAGATTCTTCCAATATTGGTTCGGAATCTTCGTCGTCAGAGAGTGAAAAGGATTCGGGAAAAGAAGACCCCCCTAAAGATAATGAAAAAGAACAATATTATATGGTGACGTTTGATTCAGGTGGTGGAACTTTTGTGGCAGAGCAACGGGTACAGAAAGGCGAAAAGGTTATAAAGCCTGAAAATCCGACGAAAGCGAGTACGGAAACTACGGACTTTGAGTTTGTTGGTTGGTATGCAGAGGAAACGTTGTGGGATTTTGATAAAAATACAGTAGAAAAAGACATTATTTTGCGTGCTAAATGGCGAGAAAAAAAGTATTCTGTGGATTTGCCAATTTAATATATCAAAAAAAATGCATTTTAATATATTTTTAATGCAGAAATCCTTTAAATATAAGGAGTTTTGATTTATTTAATTTTCAAATTTATTTTTTTGTAATTTTGAAAATTTTTTCTATTTTTTAATTTTATTTTTTGGCATAAAAACAGTTAGAAAAAAGGTAAAAAAATGATATAATATAATAAACGAATATAGCATATGAGCAAGGTAGTTTGTGCGTGCTAGATGTTTTCAGGAAAAGCGTAAGAAATATGTTTTTTAGGAGGTTATTATATGAAGCAAGACTATGTTGAACCTATCATCAACGTTATTGTTTTGCAGACAGTAGACGTTATTCGTACCTCGGATAACTGGGGCTCTGATAAAGAGAATTGGGAAGATTGGGAGTAAGTTAAGGAGATTAGGTATGATAAAGACGATTAAAAATAAAGTATATCTACTTTTCGTTTGTGTCGTGGCTGCGATACTTTCACTTTTCTTCGGCGTATATGCCTTAAAAGGGAGCGTAAAGGTTTCTGCTGCAACGGAGCAAACGAGCGTTTTTGTAATGGAAAATAGCGCATCTATTCGTTTGGACGGGCAGGATAATGGGCTTCGCTTCAAAGTGAATATGAATGAATCGGTAAAAGATAAAATCGTTAATAACGATAACAACGATTTGTATTTTATCATTATGCCTGAAAAATATCTTGCGAACGTCGGCAACGATTTCCAGCTGGCAATCACGAGAAACCCCGATGGTACGGTAAATGCGGACGCTTCGCACTGTATCTACGTAAAAGTGGACGATAGCCGTATTATGGAGAGCGCAGAGGGCGGATATTATGCTCGCGGCGGTATAACGGGCGTGAAAACGAACAACCTCGATTTAAGATTTGTGGCGATTGCTTGTATCGAAACGAAAAATGCGAACGGCACGTATAGCTATGAATACGCGTCGCACTCGTATGATACGCTGTATCCCACAACAAGCTTGTATCAAATGGTAAATACCGCAATCTTGTATGAGAAAGAAAATTATTATAATCAAATTGTGGATAATGTACAATACGATTGGTACGGTACGGCGGAGTATCCCGTAGAAATTACCACGAACGGACAACTTGCGGAATTCAATAAAAAAGTAGAGAATGGGCAAACCTTCGAAGGTATGGTTGTCAATATTTTCGAAAACGTTTCTTCCGAAACACCCCCTTCGTTTGACGGTACGCTGTCGGTTACGCTTGCACAGCAAGAACACGTTATGACGAGCGATACCTTGTCTATTGATTTGGGTGCGTATGCAGGCTATACGGTAAATAGCATCACGTGTGGCGGCGCGAACTTTGGTACGAATACAAGCGCGGTTTCTTTGGCAAGTTTTGCGGATAAATCCACGCACGGTGTGAAAGAATTCATCGTAAATGTAAGCAAGGACGGCGAAACGTTAAACGTCGTTGTTCCCGTTTGTTTGGTTACGCAAATGGTTTCTACGGCGCAGGAATTGTATGACCTTACAAGAACTGCAACGGACACCACGAATAATGCGATTTTCGGCTATTATAAATTAGCAGGCGATATTAATTGTACCGCAGCTCCCTACTGGGCAGGCTTCAATAATAACGTAAGCTTTGCCAATGACGAGCTTGCGGGCTTCCGCGGAACGTTGGACGGCGACGGACACACGCTTACGGGCTTTATTCACGCAAACGGCTTGTTTGGTCAAGTGAATTTTGGCGCGACGATTAAGGATATCACTTTCGTTTCTACGAAAAACACGGGTTCAGCTACGGCGATAATCGGCAACGCATCCAAAGGTACAACGTATGAAAACGTAAACTTTGTATTGTATAATAGCGATGGCACGGCATATCCCAAGAACGTAATTTTTGCACAGGGTTGGGCAAACGTGTTGAAGAACGTAACCGTTAAGGTATACGCAGGCGCAGACAGCACCAGCGAATATGCACCCGTTGGTTCGTTGTTCGGGAATTGGCATTGGACTGCGGGTACGTCTTATGCGGATAAATACGAAAACGTAGTGGTATATTGCGCTTCGCTTGGTGCAATCCATTATGAAAATGCAGATACGGCAATCACTTCTAAAAAGGG
>SVHQ01000175.1 GCA_015055785.1 Clostridiales bacterium
AACGACGATAGAGTTTGTTGCGGATTCGTGTAAAAATCTCGGTGTAAAGAGTATGCGCGTGTGGATGCACTTAAAAATGGTCTTTACGCGCGATGACGATTCGGACGAGCTGTTCTTCAAAGAAGAAGCCGTTGCGAATTACCATAGATACTTTCAACTCTTAAAGAAAGCTGGGGTAGAGCAGATTCTCGTGATGAATCATCAGTTTATTAAGCCTTGGGATTATTACAGCCACGACAGTCAATGTATGCCTGATCCTTGGAATGGTGAATACGATTATTACGTACGTACATTGAAAATTTACGAACAAGCCTATGCGAAGATGCAGAAGGAATTCCCTGAAATCACCTATTGGGAAGTGGGGAATGAATTTGAGTCTAATCAATTCTTGCACAAGGCAGGTTGGACAAACGGCAGTACGGATTTTCTGTTTACCATGCCTGAGTTGGCGGTTATTTCCGCGGACTTATCTTGGTATGCAAATCGTGGCTTAAAGTCTGTAAATCCTGCAAGCGTTACCGTAGCGCCTGGTAACTCGTCGCGTGTTATTGTTCCCACGTTCGTGGAAACGATATACGACCAAATTACGAAAGGTAAATGTGTACCGACGGGGCAACCTTTCTATGACCCTGAGCCAGACCATTATTTTCAAATCATGGCTTGGCATCCGTATGCGCATAAGGATACGGACGCAGTGTTAAAGCGTAGTGATGAAATTTATGAGGTTATGAAAAAGTACGGTGACGCAGATAAAAAGGTTTGGTTTACCGAGTGCGGATTCTCAAATTCCGAACACCCCGACGATGAAACGATGCTTGATAAATATACGTACTATCTTGATGAAATGGCAAAACGTCCGTATGCGGAAACGATATTCCTTTTCCGTATTACGAATTTGTGGAATTTCCAGGATAACGAGTTGGAAACGAATTACGGAATTATGTACGCGCAGTTAGACCCTATTAATCGCGGAAAACCGAAATATCAAGCGATTGCCATTTACAAGTGGTTCTATGGCAAAGACGCGGATTTAACGCCGCTTTACTGGTATTATAACAAAGCGACACAGGGAGAAAATTAAAAATCGGGAGCAGTGGATATGGAGATACTATTTTTAGGTACTTGCGCTTGTGATTATTCTCCGCTTTTACAGACAACGTATAAGGATGTCTTTGATAAAAATGCGCGCCGTTCTTCGTGTGCGTTAATAGACGGAAGATATTTAATCGACTGCGGTTATCATTGTTTGGAAGAATTACGCATTGCCCAAATTGACCTTTCGCAAATTACGGATATTTTTGTAACGCATTTCCACAGCGACCATTACAACGTAGAGTGTATCAGTCAGATTGCAAAGGCAAGCGATAGAACTTTACGTGTTTGGGTGCGCGCAGGCGCAAAAGTAATAGCGATTTCTAACGTAGAATGGAAGCTTATGAAAAAGGGTACGGAGTATACCGTTGCTGAAAACGTGAAAGTTACAGGCTTGCCTGCAAATCACAACGAAAGCGTATTTCCACAGCATATTTTGTTGGAAGTAGACGGAAAAAAGATATTCTATGCTCTTGACGGAGCGTGGTTTTTACACGAAACGTATTATGCGTTAAAAAACGCAAACCTTGATTTCCTTGTATTGGACTGTACTTGTGGAGATTATGAAGGCGATTACCGTATAGGAGAACACAATTCAATCCCCATGATACGGTTAATGTTGCCTTCCTTAAAAAAATGGGGCGTTATTACTGAAAAAACGCAGGTATATGTTTCGCATTTGGCTCCGTCCTTGCATAAATCCCACGAAGAAACGGTAGAAATTTTGCAAAAAGACGGCGTTTGCGTAGCTTATGACGGTTTGAGCTTACAGTTATAAAATTGCATCATAGACGGGTAATGACGCAAATTCAATTTGCGTCATTATTCAAAATAAAAAGAACATAGCTTGAGGAGAGAAAAGGTGAAGACTTTAATCGATGAAAAAAAAGCGCAGTTTAAGGCAAACTTGCATTGTCACACGAATTTGTCCGACGGGCATTGGACTCCTGAGCAGGTGAAAGAAGAATATAAAAAGCGCGGATATTCGGTGGTTGCAATCACCGATCACGAGCGTTTGGTTTCGCATAATGACTTAACGGACAATAATATTTTGTTCCTGACGGCGTATGAAGCGTATATCCGTAATTTTCCGTTTGACGCGGTGACAGACGGGCAGTCGCATATCAATCTCTATTCGAAAACGCCTGACAATAAAATGCTCTATTATACGCCCAATCATACGAAGTATATTCCTAAAGAGGAATTAGAAAATTTGGAATACCATTATTTGGTTGAACATCGAGAATTTTCCGTTCCTTTTCTGAAAAAGATGATTGACGATGCGCACAAATGCGGCTTTTTGGTTTGTCATAATCATCCCACTTGGTCGTTTGAGGACGAGAGCTACGCTGATGCGTACGAAGAGTGCTTTGCAATGGAAATTTACAATCATTCCTCGTACATGGGTGGGCATAACGAGCATAACGAGCACTTTTACGAATATCAATTAAATCGTGGCAGAAAAATGGCTTTGATTGCCGCGGATGATAATCACAATTCGCGTTCGGTGGATGACCCTCGGTGCGATTCCTTTGGCGGCGTGACGTATATTCTTGCCGACAAGCTGGATTACGCTTCCATTATAGACGCACTTGAAAAACAAAATTTCTATGCTTCGTGCGGACCGCAAATTTTTTCTTTGACTATCGATAACGGCGTGTTAAACGTAAAAACTTCCTCCGCGAAACGTATCTGCTTTGTGACAAATTGCCATAAGCGCGGCGTATTTGTTGCTGTGCAGGGGGAAACACTTACGCAAGGGGAGTTTATGTTGCATGAAAAAGTGGAATGGGTATACGTAGAAGTGGTAGACGAAAACGGAAATAAGGCGTATTCTCGCGCTTTCTTTAAAGAAGAGTTGGAGAACGCGTAAGAAATCATGGTGAATAATTTATTGTTGTCCATTGCCAACATTTCAGAAAATATGGTCAAAACCCTTGATGAAGCAATGGGAAAGGGCTATCCAATCCTTTTTAATATCATAGGCGTAATATCTATTTTTCTGCAATTTATGATTTTTCAAATGGAAAACAAAAGAAAAATTGTTTTTGTGGGGATTTTGAGTGATATAGGTTGGCTTTCCTATTTTGCTTTGCAAGGCGATTTTATCAGCGGTACGGCAAATATAATTGGTATTATGAGTAAAATTGTGATAACTTTGCAAGGGAAATATAGATGGGCGGAAAGCCGATTGTGGAACGTGTTTTTTGTCGCATTTGCCGCAATATTTTCGATGTTGACCTTTAAAGTATGGATGGACGTATTTGCTTTGATGGCTTGTACGTTGTCTATTCTTGCGTTTTTTATGAAAAAAGAAAACGATATTCGAAAAGTTGCATTGTTTGCTTATTGTGCGTTTGCTTGCAACAGCATTTCAAAAGGTTACATCGTTGCTTTGATTGCGGATATTACGGCATTGATTTCTTGTATAATCGCTTTAATTCGATATAAAAATGAGGACGTTGGTTGATTAGGAGTTTATTATGAAAAAATATGAGATGCTTGAAATGAAAGTAGTTTTCTTTTTTGAGCAAGATATTATCACCAATTCACCCAGTGAAAGTGCTGATGATTTGGGCGGCTGGGATAATGATTGGTTCGTTCAAGGTAACGGTTAAGGAGGACATTATGAAAAATACAGTAAAGAAAATATGTATTTTGGCTTTAAGCTTTTTAATGTCGTTTAGCATTTATAGTGGGTTTAAATTATGGCAAGTAACGGCAGCAACAAATACGGTGTATGTTTCCGCAAACGGCAGCAATTCTAATGCGGGTACGGAAGCAGCACCTTATGGTACGTTTCAATATGCGCTTAGTAAAGTAGAGAACGGCGGTACGATTGTTTTGCAAGACAGCGTAGCA
>SVHQ01000176.1 GCA_015055785.1 Clostridiales bacterium
TACCGTCCCACAGACGATCCTCGTTCATTTTCGCAAATTTACGGGGTACATAGACTGAAATCTTCCTATATCCCCGATGGTGTGCAAATTTGCATCAGCACCATTCAAAGAATGTACTCTATCTTAAAGGGTGAAGATATGGACGAATCGGTGGAAGAAACGTCCTTTAACGAATACGTTACGGCAGACAGCAAACTCCCGAAAGAAGTCGTTTATAACGAAAAATATCCACCCGAATTTTTCGATTGCATTATCGTGGACGAGTGCCATCGTTCCATTTACAACGTATGGAATCAAGTGCTTGAATATTTCGACTCGTTTATCATCGGCTTGACGGCAACGCCCGACAAGCGTACTTTCGCGTTCTTTAATGAGAACGTTGTCAGCGAATACCCTCGCGAACAAGCTATTATTGACGGCGTAAACGTTGGCGAAGATATTTTCTTAATAGAAACCCAAGTCGGCAAAAACGGCGCGCATTTAATGAAGCAAATGATAGAAGTCCGTAGCCGTCTTTCCCGTGAAAAGCGTTGGAAACAAATGGACGAGGACGTCGATTACGAAGCGACTCAGCTCGATAGAAACATCGTCAATCCCAGCCAAATCCGCACGGTAATTCGCTCGTTTAAGGAAAACGTATTTACAACACTGTTCCCTCGCCGTAGAGAAGTCCCCAAAACGCTTATTTTCGCAAAAACGGATAGCCACGCAGACGACATTATCCAAATCGTCCGTGAAGAATTTGGCGAAGGCAACGAGTTCTGCAAAAAGATAACCTATTCCGCAGATAATCCCGAAAGCGTTTTAAGCTCTTTCCGCAACGATTATTATCCCCGTATTGCCGTTACCGTCGATATGATTGCAACGGGCACGGATGTAAAGCCTATCGAATGCTTGATTTTCATGCGCGACGTGCGCAGTAAAAATTACTTCGAGCAGATGAAAGGTCGCGGAACGCGTACTTTAAGCAAGGACGATCTGCAAAAAGTCAGTCCTTCCGCTACAGATAACAAAGACCATTTCGTCATTGTGGACGCTGTTGGCGTAACCAAATCAAGAAAAACGGACACCCGTACTTTGGAAAGAAAACCGTCCGTCAGCATGAAAGAATTGATGATGAACGTCGCGCTCGGCGATAAGAGTGAAGACACGCTCACCTCTCTTGCAAACCGTATTATCCGCTTGAACAGCCAAATGACGGCAGGAGAGAAAAAGGAATTTGTGGAAACGGTAGGCGCAAGCGCAGGACAAGTAGCGGAAAAACTGCTCAATGCCTTTGACGAAGATATCATCCAACAAACCGCGCAAATTCAACACGCAACAACCGAGCCCACGGAAGAGCAAATCGCGGAAACGAAAAAGACTTTGATTGTCGAAGCCGTCGCGCCCTTCCAAAAACCCGAAACGCGCGATTATATCGAAAACGTTCGTCGCAGTCACGAACAGATTATCGACAACGTGAATTTGGACGAAGTGATTTTTGCAGGCTTTGATTCTCAGCAGGAAGAAAACGCCGACCGCGTAATTTCTTCTTTCCGTGAATTTATCGACGAAAACAGGGACGAAATTATTTCCCTGCGCATTATCTACGACCAAAAATACAAAGACCGCCCTATGGTAATCTCGCAGTTAAAAGGCTTGTACGAAAAATTAAAAGCGAAAGGGATTACGATAGAGCGTTTATGGGATTGTTATGCCATTAAAAAGCCCGAAAAGGTCAAACGTGGTACGGCGGCACAGCTTGCCGACCTTATTTCCATTATTCGTTTTGAAATGGGCTATACGGAAAATCTTGCGCCCTTTGCGGATAGAGTCAATTATAACTTTATGCAATGGACGCTTCGTCGCAATGCAGGTGCAGTACACTTTACGGACGAGCAAATGGAATGGCTCCGTTTGGTAAAAGACCATATTGCCGTATCGCTCAGTATTGAACCGAGCGATTTAGATTTGAACCCCTTTGATAGAAAAGGCGGACTTGGTCGTTTTTACGAAGTATTCGGCACGCAGTATGAAAGTATTTTACACGAAATGAACGTTGAATTGGTAGCTTAAAAGGAGGAAAATGTATGACGCCTTATGAAATTGTAGCAATATGTCTTTCATCTATTGCAATTTTAATCCCTATAATACAATGGACTTGGAAAAAATGGGTATGTAAAGCAAAGTTAAACTATTATCCAACAGGACAAGCGTATTTGTATTTTAACCAAAGTGGTTCATATCTCCGAATTGATGGTGTGTTTGAGGCTTTGAAAAAGCCCATAGCGTTGAAAAATGTATCATTACATATTTGCAGGCAAAAAGATGACCAAAAATTAAATTTAACATGGTCGAGCTTTGTTTCCCCAGTAAATCAAAGCATTGCGGGTGCTTTCACGCATACAACAGAGTATGCTCACCCCTTCCGCATCGAAGCAGATAGTATTTCTTGTGCTTTTATTGAGTTTGGCGATCAATTCAACACATCGGGAAAAATTATAACAAAGCAATTAACGTGTTTGGCTGAAAAAATTAAGCCTTCTATAGATAGCGGAAAAAATTACGAAAGCGTTTTGGAAGAATATTGTGCGCTTCCCGAATTTGCGACAGCCAAAAATATACTCGAAAAAGAGTTTTATTGGGAAATAGGAAAATACGACGTTGATATTGAAGTGCGTTATGAAAACAAAATGGTACATTTTTACTATCAAATTATTGTTGATGAAGCACAAAATACGGAATTAAAGCAAAATATTGAAGAGTCTTTGATATCACCTATAAAACATATTTATCGCATACAATACAATTACAAAAATATTAGACTGGAATTACAAGAAAAACATAATTAACAAAAGAGGATAAATTATTATGGCTGCACCGAGAGTTTTTATTAGTTCGACTTTTTATGATTTGAAGCAAGTAAGAAACAATATTGGGGATTTTATTACAAGTCTTGGATATGAGCCTGTTATGCACGAAAAATCAGGCGTAGCATATACGCAAACAACACCTTTAGAAAACGATTGCTATCATGAACTTGCAAGTTGCGATATCGTTGTGTGTATTATTGGTAATCATTTCGGTTCAAAATCTTTGGAGAACGATTTATCCATTACAATGAACGAAATACAAACTGCAATTAAGCACAAGAAAAAGGTTTATATTTTTATTGCAAACGATGTTTATACGGAAAATAGAACTTATCTTTTGAACAAAGATACGGGAACATTTAAGTCGGCGTATACAGACGATATTAAAATCCATGAATTTATTGCAAACTTAAAAGAAAGCGTTAAAAATCATTTTATTGCACCGTTTGAAACGACAAATCAAATTATCGATACCTTACGCGCACAGTTCGCAGGTTTGTTGCAAAATCTTTTACAGCGTGAAGCAAGTATGACAGAAGCAAAAACTGCTTATGATTTACAACAATCAGCTGATGATATGAGAGAAATTATTAAAGATTTTGAAGAACAAACCACAGAATTATTTACTAAATTTGGTTCAACAATTCTTATGACTAATCGTATAGTCTATGCAATTAAAAAACATATAGGGATGGATAAATCGGCATTTTTTGCGAGCAACTTAGAAGCGTTAGACGAATTTATGAAGATTGCAGGATTTGAATCGGTTGAAGTGGAAAATCCATTAGAGGATGCGCGATATTACGTTCAAGATTGTGGAAATCTTATAAAGAGTATTATTCTAAAAAATACACTCGTTGATGAAAACCAAAAATTAAAAGATGTCTTTTCTCCAATCGGATTAAATAAATTTTTAATTTATCAAGAAAAACCCAAAGCACTTCCATTAGATGATGATAGTGATATTCCCTTTTAAGAGAGTGAGATAATCATGAATTTGATAGAGTTTGGCACAATATCCCACATACAAAAAGGGAAAAGCCATTAAAA
>SVHQ01000177.1 GCA_015055785.1 Clostridiales bacterium
CGGGGGAATGGTCGGTGTACTTTTTACGGTTTGCGTAGTAGTACAGTTCGCCGCAGCCACCGCGTGCGGCTCTGCCCCAACGATAGTTCGGACCTTCGTCAAGTTGTTGCAAGAACAGCAACATTTCGTCGTCGGTATTCGCCGCATTTCGCATCATATATCCAAGGCCCGTATACTTGCAGGAATACAAGTCAGGCGGCGTGCCACCGTCGTTTTTCGTGCGGCATTGATAGGAGTCGTGTTTCCAATGCGCTAATTTATCAAAAAGCCCATCAAAATTCTCTTGCTTTCTATAATTATACAAGATATATTCAGACAACAAAGGCTCATAATTTCGGCACATATCCGCAAGTTGAATCATACAAGGGAAGTACCCATGTCCGAATTCACCGCCAAATTCCCCCGTGCAGGAATGCGCACCGTGTGGCATATAAAGCCGACGTCCTTTCTCATTTTCCACCGCTTGCATATTTACCAAAAAGGCAAGCAAAGGTTTGAAGTGCTCGTAGAGTAAGGGCATCTCCCCACCCGTCGTATGGTAAATTACCGAACAAATTCCCACAGTACAATGCAACATCGCAAACATATAGCAACCGATGTTTTCAGTCCATCTGCCGCCGAGCGCATTCCATTTTTCCACAGCAGGACGAATATGATATTTCAAATTACGCGCCATTGCCGTTTCATATCTATTCAACCAAGATTGATAAGCAGGATGACGTTTTCCTAAAATTGCCGCAAAAATCCCCACCGTACCCAATACGTCCGTCAAGAAGTTGGGATGCCCCGCCAGCAAAATGTCTATCGGGAAAAAGTTTTCCTGTGATAATACGTAGCAAGTAAACGCCATCGCGGCACGAGCATGGTCAAACTGTTCCTTCGTCATTCTTGCTGCCGTCATATCGAAAATCGGTGCCCAATCGTAAATAAACGTTCGGCAACTGACGGGATCAAAAATTTCAAAACGAGCAAACCGCGTGCTGTATTCGTCTATCATTTTCAGCATATCTTCGGGATTCGGCTTCCCTTTGCGTTGAACGAAGAAGGTACCCGTCGTCGTGTCGGGTTTTACCGTATAATACTTGGGATATTCGCTTTGATCGTCCTCCCAATCCAGCACCCAATCCTTAACCGCATTTAAGCTGACATGGCTATAATATTTAATATAATGCGTAAGCAAAGTGTCCGCAGGCTTGTCCGCGCACAAAATACACATAAAGGCGCGCGTTTTCCCTTGCAAGGGTGCTGTCCACTTCTGTTCATACAGCGTAAAAAGCATATTCTTACTCGAACAGCCAATCGTATAATCCCCATCATCGCAAGTCGATAAATCGTGGAATAAGAACCCAAGCCATACGCCTTTTTGCTTATCCTCGTATGCAATTCCCTTTTGATCGCGCAAACGACCGCCGTCCGCATGCGGTGCCATATAGAAAGGCAAACTGCCGTCTTCTTTTAAGTATTCGTCCACGTGCTCCGTCCCACGTTCGGGCGCAAAGCGATATCGCGGCGTAAAACCACCCCACGTTGCACTCAAAAAAGAGCCATCCTCAAGAAAATCCTGCATATCCTCGTAAATTTCTACGTAGTCCAGCCCCGTTTTAAGCTTTACTGTAAATATATATTTACTGCCATCTGTAAACGTCAACGTCTTTTCCAGCACTTTTTCAATCGCACCGCCCATGATCCGTTCCGTAACAGACAGAATTTTTTTCGTAGTTATCAAGGAAAACGCGCAAAAAAGACCATCTTGACAAACAATTTTCACCAAGCCGTTTTCTACGCTTTCCACGCAAAGGAAACCGTTATCCAAGCCCTCTTTTTCCAAAGGCGTTGACGGACTGTTCCCCTTTCTCCATTCAAACACATACTTTTCGCCACGAGGCAAATCACTTAAAATTTTCAGCGTATAGCCATCGTCCATTCTCTCTGCCTGATACGAAACACTTTCCCCATTTCTATATAAGGCATCTTCTCCAACAATAGGCATCTCCCCACATTGCGAATAAGTCAATACCGTTTGCGGCCAAGTATATGCTCTGTGATTTAAATTATCTTTTAATATAAAATTTTTCATAACGACCCCTCGTTTATTATCTTATATTTTACACGATTTGTCAAGTTTCAGAAAAACAAGCACCAAGGAGAGAGCTTTTTACACTCTCTCCCGCGCTTTTATTACCAAAGAGTTTTAATTACGTCTTTAAACTCAATCTTCTTTTTTCTTAATAATGAGTGCACTCGCTGCAATCAAAATGCTCAATGCGCCTACACCACCAAAAGAGAGCATACTCGAGCAATCAAACAATTGAAACACAATATCACCGATAGATTCGCTATCGCTGTCAGACGCATTCGTATCGTCTGAACTACCAGATTCGTCAGAATCATTATCCGAACCGCTGTCATCAGGAATCACAATCTTGGTAAACTTCGCATACAGCGTAATATCTCCCGTCTGCGTAGCAGAAATTTCCGTCACTTCATTTTCAAATGCGCTATCCGTATACCAGCCGTCAAAGGTATAGCCGTCCTTCGTTGCATCTACAAGTTGTACTGTCGTACCTTCCGTATACGTTGCAGGGTTGGAATGTTCGCCGCCGTCTGCTTCGTACGTCACGTTGAACGTTTGCAAAATCTTGGTGAACTTCGCATAGAGCGTAATATCGCCCGTCTGCTCAGCCGAAATTTCCGTAATTTGTTCGCTGCACTCTTCATCCAAATACCAACCCTCGAAGGTATAGCCCGTCTTCATGGCATTCGTCAATGCAACTGCCGAGCCTTCCGTATAGCTTTCAGGATTTCCGTGCACGCCGCCATCCACTACGTACGTGATGTTGTATACTTCTGGAATCTTGGCAAATTTCGCATAAAGCGTAATATCGCCCGTCTGCTCAGCCAAAATTTCCGTCACTTTGACGGTGCATGCGTTATCGGTATACCAACCAACAAAGTTATAACCTTCCTTTGTGGCATCCGTAAGCACATGCCCCGTACCTTCCGTATACGTTGCAGGGTTAGAATGTGTGCCGCCGTCTAATTCGTAAGTAATATTAAACGTCTGATAAATCTTGTTAAACTTTGCATAAATGGTAATATCACCCGTTGTGTCTACCGGAATTTCCGTCACCTTATCCTTAAATTGGCTATCTGTATACCAACCGTCAAACGTGTAGCCCTCCTTGCTTGCATCCGTAAGCGGAAGAAGCGTACCTTCTACATAGGTCGAAGGATTGGTATGAGTACCGCCGTCTGCTTCATACGTAATATTGGACATCACGCCCGTCACGTAATCGAAGAAAATACCCGTCGTCGTTGCACGAACCACGTTTTCATCGTCACTCATCAAGAAGAGCGTGTAATCGCCAGGCGAAGTAATACGATAAGTGACGTACAAAGGACCGTTTACGGGAAGCTCTACCGTCGCGCTGGACAAAAGATAACCTGACATAGTGTTTGCGTTATCGCCGTTACCGCAATCGTACATATTAAATAACGCCGTCTTAAAGTTTGCAGCTTTGTCCGCAGGGCCAAATGCCGTCGTATGGAATACAGTCACGTCGATTGCGTCATATTCTTCAAATGCGCTAGCAGGAATGGTAAACGCCGTTGCGCCGTCACCAGTGTATCTAGGCGTGGAAATTCTAGTCCACGTAGGTGTTTTCGTTCCAGGGACGGTCAATACACCCGTCGTGAAATCATCCTTCCAGCTCTTTCCTGCAATCGTGCTAAATTCCCCAAATGCACTTGCATAACGAGTAATCAATTTGCCCGAAAGCTCTTTGTCTGCTTTCCAATCATTATGTGCATCTTTTACAACGTCGGAATAAGTAACCAAACCTGTATAATCGCTGCCGTTGTAAAAGAT
>SVHQ01000011.1 GCA_015055785.1 Clostridiales bacterium
TGCATAGTTCGACGTTGCGATTGCATTGGGGTGGGGATTGAATACGACACCGTTACCTGCTGCGATCATACCGATACTGTTACAAATAACCGTTTCCGAAGGGTTGGTGCTGGGTGTGATGCTTCCAACAACGCCGAAGGGTGCCATTTCCGTCAAAGTCAAACCGTGATCGCCCGTCTTTGCCTGCGAAATGATATCTGCCGTACCAGGCGTTTTATCTGCAACAAGCATATGTTTTGCCGTCTTGTGCGCTACGCGGCCCATCTTCGTTTCCGCTACGCCAAGTTCCGCCATAATAGACGCTTCCTTACGGCACAAATCACGAATGGCGGAAATAACTTTTTCTCTTTCCTCCAACGACATTGCACGCACCGCTTTATAACCAGCCGTTGCCGCTTCAATCGCTTCGTTCATATCCGTGTACACACCGATATATCTACGACCGTTATATTGCGACCCGTCATAGCTGTTTTTCGTAGCAGGAGTGCCCCCGTTGAGGCTCTTAATCACCGCGTTGATGACTTCCTCAATCTGGGCTTCTGTCCAATTTATTGCCATGTTATTTTTCTCCTTTCAGTCGAGTGAATTGATTTACTTTCGTAAATCGTGAATTGCGTTCTACGAACGCGTGAATTAAAAAACTGCGTTTTTTTTGTGAATTGGCGTTTTCAACGCCGTTATGGCTATATTTATAACTGCCGCAACGCACGGCACAGCCGTGCAATTCACTGAGCGAAGCGAAAATTCACGAAAGCTTTGCTTTCAATTAACGCAACGTTTACGTTGCAATTCACCAATATTTATGTTCTCGCTTAAAATGCGGAGATGCAAGTATTTCAAGGCGCTGTAGGGAGCGTACAAAAGATACGTGACCGCACAGCAACGATGAAATACGACGCATATACGTATTTTACTTACCCAAAGCTGCAAGAACTTTCTTCGTAATCGCTTCCACCAATTCTTCCTTGCTGCAATTGCAAGAAGGTTCTTCATCATATTCGATGCCAGGGTGACGGCCGGGAAGATTCATCTTCTTTCTCAAATCCATGAGTTTCGCAAGCTGATCGCGGGAGATTTCGTGAACTGCACCGAGGTCCATAGCGTGCTTACAGATAACTGCGTTAAATTCTACTTCTTCCATAACGAAGAATGCTTTCGTGAGGTTGCAACCAACCGTCAAAGCACCGTGGTTACGAAGCAAGAATGCGTCGTGGTCCTGAAGATAAGGATCGAGCGAATCGGGAATTTCCATCGTGGAAGGCGTACCATAATCACAGGTAGGCACTGCGCCGATCGTCAATACTGCTTCGGGAAGAACGTACTGATCAAGGTCGATATCCGCAACGGTGAACGCCGTAGCAACGGGGGGATGTGCGTGCACAACTGCCATTACGTCAGGACGTTCGCGATATACTCTCATGTGCATTTTGATTTCCGAGGAAGGATTGAGTTTACCTTCCAATTTCTTACCGTCTCTGTCCACTTTAATAATCATATCAGGCGTCAAGGATGCCTTGGAAACGCCCGTGGGGGTGCAATAGAATTCGTTGTCGTTAATCTTTACGGAGATGTTACCGTCGTTTGCTGCAACGAAACCCTTTTGCCAGAGTTTCAAACCTACTTCACAGATTTCCTTTTTAATTTCAAAGGGAGATTTCATAGTTTTTTTCCTTTCCTTTATATTATTTTTTTATTTTTTCTAATTATTTTGTCAAATTTTTTGTGTCGAGCGCGATCATGTATTCTTCATCCGTGGGGATTATAAACGTCTTTACCATTGCGCCCTTTGCCGTAATGTCCACAAATTCACCACGAGCAAAATTCTTATTCGCTTCTTCATCAATTTCGATGCCGAGCCAATTCATGTTCTTGCATACGTCTGAACGAATGCCTGCATCGTTTTCACCGATACCTGCCGTGAATACAATAGCGTCCACACCGTTCATTTCCGAAATGTACGAACCAATGATTTTCTTAATATTGTGCACTAAAATTTTCAATGCAAGTTCTGCGCGTTTGTTGCCTTTTTCCGCTTCGATACATACGTCGCGGCAATCGCTGGAAACACCCGAAACACCAAGCAAACCCGATTGTTTGTTCAAAATGTTGTCCACTTCTTCCGCGCTGA
This sequence comes from Clostridiales bacterium, assembly GCA_015055785.1. The sequence continues at coordinate 2,129 of SVHQ01000011.1, forward strand.
TGCCTTTCACCTTTTGGATATAGGTAGGAACCGTGGGGTCAAGCGCGCCGCTACGCGTACCCATCGGTACACCATCCTGCGGCGTAAAGCCCATAGACGTATCCACCGCTTTGCCGTTCACAGTCGCCGTAATCGACGAACCGTTGCCAAGGTGGCAGGTGATGATTTTAGCATTCTCCTTGCCGAGTGCTTCCGCTGCTTTCCCTGCTACGTATCTGTGCGACGTACCGTGGAAGCCGTAACGTCTGATTCTGTATTCTTCATACAATTCGTAAGGAATGGGATAAATATACGCATAGTCTTCCATATCGGAATAGTAAGACGTATCAAACACACCTACGTGGTTTACGTTTGGCATCACTTCCTTACAAGCCTTCAAACCGCTGATTGCGGGGGGGCCGTGCAAGGGATTGAGCCCTACGATGCTTTCAAGATATTCCAATTCCTGATCGCCAAGCACTGCGGATTTCTTTAATTTTTCACCGCCGTGCGCAAATCTGTGACCCACTGCCGCAATTTCTTCTACGCTTTTAATCACACCCTTTTCAGCATCGGTGAGCAAAGAAAGCACGCATTCGATTGCCGCTTTGTGGTTCGGAAAATCTACGTTTGCCTTGTAATTTTCTTTCCCGGGACGTTTGTGGGTGATAATACCATCAATCCCGATTCTTTCGCAAAGCCCTTTCGCCAATACGCTTTCCTTGTCCATATCGAACAACTGGTATTTCAGCGACGAGCTTCCTGCGTTTACAACAAGAATTTTCATTTTTTCTCCTTATATAATAATGTTATAAAGATTCAGCTGTTTTTCTCACGCAGCCTTTGCATTTTTATTTTAGATTCTGTTTGCAATAACTTCTTTTTCGAATTTTTCTACTTCGTCCCACCAATCTTCGCAAAGACCTTGACGTTTCAAATATTCATCCCAAACGTCACAGAAGGGCAAATATTTCACTCTTTCGTGCATATAGAATACTTTCGTGAAGTTACCTTCGTCCTGCAATTTCTTCATTTCTGCATACGGCTGAAGAATTGCGCTAAGCAATGCCTTCTGCATAGAACGAACACCCGTTACCCATGCGCAAAGACGGTTGATGGAAGCGTCGAAATAGTCGAGCGCTACGATTACCTTATCGTCTGCGTCGTTACGAATGATTTCTTTGGAAAGTTCTTTGAGTTCGTCATCCACTACGATTACGTGGTCGGAATCCCAACGAACGGGACGGGATACGTGAAGCTGCACCTTGTCGTAGAATGCAAGCATGGAAGGAATCTTATCGGAAACAACTTCCGTGGGATGATAGTGCCCCGTATCAAGCAAACAGCAGATGCCGCGCGTTGCCGCATAGTTCTGATAGAATTCGTTGCTGCCTACCGTGTAGCTTTCTACGCCGATACCGAACACTTTGCTTTCTACTGCGGGAATAACCCATTCTTTATCATAACCCTCCAACACTTCGTCCAAAGACTTCTTCAATCTAAGACGAGGGCCAAGACGGTCGGAAGGGATATCCTTATATCCGTCGGGTACCCAGAGGTTGATGCAACAAGGGCTGCCCATTGCCTTACCGATTTCAGCCGCAATCTTCATACAAGCTTTACCATGGTTTACCCAGAATTTTCTCGTTTCTTCATCGGGAGAGGACAAAGACAAACCGTCTTTCATCTTGGGATGAGAGAACCAAGTCGGGTTGAAGTCAACCCCTTCAAGGCCGTTTTCTTTCGCCCATTTTACCCAAGGTTCGAAATGCTTGTATTCATAAGCATCTCTATCTACCTTGCCCTTGTCATCGCCAAGGATTGCATAGCAAGCGTGTACGTTTACACGTTTCTTACCAGGCATCAACTTAAACGCTCTCGTAAGGTCCGCAAACAATTCTTCGGGAGTTCTTGCTCTGCCGGGGTAGTTACCCGTCGTTTGAATACCGCCCGAAAGGGAATCGCTGCCGTCAAAACCGATTACGTCGTCACCCTGCCAACAATGAATGCTGACGGAAAGCTTGGAAAGTCTTTCCATTGCCGCTTCGGTATCTATGCCGTACTGTGCATAGATTTTTTTTGCTTCTTCGTATCTGGACATAAAAATATCTCCTTATTATATATATCTTTTTATTTTATTTCTTTAAAAACTTTCAGCCATTCGGTGGCAATCAATTTCGCACCCGCTGTCGCAGGATGTACGCCGTCGTATAAATAATTTTCCGCGCCGTATTTTTCTGCCACTTCGTCAAATTTATCTTGTAACGCCACGAAATACGCACCGTATTCTTGCGCCAATTTTCGAACAACTTTTGCATATTCTTTCACTTGTAAGAAATGTTCCCATTGTCCCTCTTCGCTATTCGTTGCCCCGCCTTTTAAAATAAACGGTTCGCAAAGAATTAATTTTATATTGGGAAGTTTCGCTTTCGTGTCTTCTATCAACGTGCGATACATTTTTTCAAAACGGTCAAGCTCTACGCCGTTTTTCCCACTCCATTCATGCCATACGTCATTCACGCCGATTAAGATGCTAAGCAGGTCGGGCTCGTGATTCCATACGTCCGCTTTGATGCGTGCATACAAATCTACAATTCGATTGCCGCTGATGCCACGATTGACAAATTCGTATGTATTCGGCTGGTTGTAAGCAAGCTCCCCTATGATAAAATTCGGATATCCCACGCCATAACCAAATGCCGCATGGTCGGGATTCTCTCTATTTCTGCCCATATCGGTAATCGAATCACCGTAAAAAAGAATTTTCATTTTTTTGCTCTCCTGTATCTCTATATCGCCTTTACACCTCTGCAATATCAAAGGAACGAGTGATGATTTCTCTGCCTTCTTTCACGTCAGCGATATCGCCGCCGCCTACCATCTGCATCATCAAATTCCCGATTGCCGTACCTTCTGCAGGGCCAGTGATAATTTGCTTACCCGTATATTTCTTCGTCAATTCATTGAGGAAACCATTTTTACTGCCGCCGCCGATAATGTTCAACGTATCGTATTTTTCGCCCGTCACCTCTTCCAACGCTTTCAACGCAACGTCGTAATATCTTGCGAGGTTGTTATAAATCACGTAAGCCATTTCCCCAACCGTCAATTCCTTACCAACCGCCGCGTTGATTTCCGCCGTCATGTTTTCAGGAGCAAGGAAACGTTGGTCGTTTACGTTGATTTCGTAATCTACGGGGTTTTCTCTCGCCATATTGACAAGCTCTACAAAGCTGTATTTATCATCGAGTTCATGACGCACCTGCTGAATCATCCAAAGCCCCATGATGTTGATTTGCAAACGCACTTGATTTTTTATGCTACCTTCATTGGAATAGCCTGCGTCCAGCGCGCTCTTGGAAGTTTGTGCTTTGTTTTGTTCCACGCCAAGGAGCGACCAAGTACCGCTGGAGATGTAAGGGGTCTGCGCTTTCAAAGGCGCCGCAAGCACCGCGCTTGCCGTATCGTGCGTTGCAGGAAGGAATACCTTTGCTTTATAACCAACGTATTCTGCTACTTCGTCGGTAAATTCCCCTACGAGCGAACCAGGCTGTGCAAGTTCACCGAAGAGTTCTTTTTTATAACCGAGCTTTTCAATGATTTCCTCATCCCAAGTGTGCGTTTCCGCATTTACCATACCCGTCGTCGTAGCGTTGCAGTATTCCTGCTTCTTCACGCCCGTCAAACGGAAATGGAAATAATCGGGAAGCATCAACATGGATTTCGCTTTCGCCATTCTGCCAGACTTCACGTCGTCAAGCAATTGATATACCGTATTAAACGAAGCGAATGCAATACCCGTCTTTGCGAAGAGTTTTTCAAAATCGATAACGTCATGCACCGCAGGAATCGTCGCTTCCGTTCTTGAATCGCGATAGCAATAAATACCGCCGATAGCTTCATCGTTTTCGTCAAGCAACGCATAGTCAACGCCCCACGTATCGATACCTACCGAATAGGGAACCTTCCCCAGTTCTTTCGCCTTTTTAAGTCCGTTCAAGATTTCCGTAAACAATCTTTCATGCGTCCACATCAAGTGCTTTTCACCGTCATACGCCGTCAGCATTTCAGGTCCGTTTTGGAAACGGTAAATTTCCTCTGTGATCATTTTGCCGTTTTCAAGATGTGCCACAATGTGACGTCCTGAAGATGCACCGATATCGATAGCAAGATAATATCTCATTTTTCACTCTCCCTGTTGTTTCGTGTTTTTCGCCCTTTGTCTTATAGACAATTACGCCGCAAATATCAAACAGGCTCCCCTGATTTTATTGCTTGATTTATTATAACACATTATATTTATTTTGTCTATATATGTTCGAAAGATTGACAAAAAAACTTTTTTGCGTTATAATGTAAACACAAATAAGCAAAAACGCGCATAAATCGCGCAAAATTTGCGCAAGAAAATAAAAACATACGGGAGAAAAAATCGATTATGGCACTCACCGAACGGCAAAATGAAATTTTACGTATTCTCAAAGAGAATAAAACGGCAGGTGTGAACGAGCTGGCAAAAGGTCTATTCGTTAGCGAGGCAACCATTCGCCGCGACCTTGCGGAAATGAAAAGTATGGGCTTGATAGAGCGTAGCCACGGCGGTGCAATCCTACCCGAAAACGCTGAAGAAATTTCTATCTTTTTTCGCATGGAAAAAAACGCAAACGAAAAGGAACGCGCAGCGACGAAAGCTATTCCGTATATTCCCCCTTTTAAATCGGTGTTTATCGACAGCTCGTCCACCGCGCTTGCACTGGCAGAACGTATTGATTTGAGCTTTAAAACGGTGGTGACGAACAGTTTACCTACCGCGTCACAGCTTTCTAAAAAGCCGAATATCAACTTGATTTTGTTGGGTGGAACGGTGCATTTTAACACCAACTCCGCCACGGGGAGCTGGACGGCAAGACAAATGGAAGATTTTGCCTTCGACCTCGTTATTTCTTCCTGCGCGGCGGTGATTGGAAACGAAGCATTCGAACGCTCGCTCGATCAAAAAGAAATCAAACGCGCGGCTTTTAAACGTTGCAAGAAAAAGATATTGGTGGTTGACCATACGAAATTCTCCGCACACGGCACCTATCGTCTTTCCGCCCTTTCCGATTACGATTTGGTGGTGACCGACACCATTCCCCCCGAGGGCATTGACGTGGGCGGTGCAAAACTCATCTATTGATATTTTCAAGCCCCCCACTCACAACAAAGCCGTGCGCAAATGCGCAAAAAAAATTATAAATTTGCTTGATTTCTTATCGGTTATGTATTATAATAATACCGAAAATGCACAAAACGAGGTTTTCGCATGATACAAGATTTACACGCACATACCTATTATTCTTTTTGTTCCAAAGACAAGCCAGAACGCATGATCGAAACGGCAATTATGGCAGGCGTACAGCTTTTGGGTATTTCCGACCATAATTATGGGGTGGGCTGCGCCCGTACCGAGTTTTGCTGGAATCGCGGCACACGTTTGGACGCTAATTACGAGGGTACACTCACCCGCTATTACGACCACATGAACTTGCTTCGTGATAAATACGCTAAAAAAATCAAAATCCTTTGCGGCATTGAAATTTGCACGTTAAAAAGTGAGCATAGCTATGCCCTGCCCGATTCCGCGGATATTTCCTTTTTTGATTTTGCTTTAATTGAAAACCTCGATCATCCCGCATCGATCACAAACGGAGATTTGTTTGCTTTTGCAAAACGTTGCAATTGCCCCGTTGGCGTGGCGCACACGGATATGTTCGGATTCCTTCGCGAACGCGGCGAAGACCCCTATCGCTATTTCCGTAAAATGGCAGAGCAGGGTATTTTTTGGGAAATGAACGTCAATTACGATAGTGTGCACAACTTCAAGACGCACGATTACGTTACGGAATTTTTTAAAAACAAACAGCAACAAGAGATTGTAAAACGTTCGGGCGTACGTCTTTCCGTTGGTTTTGACGGCCACGCGTGTGCGGAATACAAACCCCAACGCGTACAGACCGCTTGCAAACTCATTCAAGACATGGGTATCCGTCTTGCGTTTGAAAACAAATAATTTAGCCTACTTTTTCGTTAAAAAATCGGATAGAAAACAGCCTTCTTGTCACACGGCAAAAAGGCTGTTTCTTTTCTTGTTCAGTTTATTGACAAAATTGTGTAAATATAGTACAATAATGCTATATCAACTGATGGCGTTACTTTTGGAACAAGGAACGTTTGGAGCTATTTATGAAAATCAAAACAAAAAAAATCTCGACGGAAGCGGCGCTTGCAATGCAGCCGCCCGCGCGTAAAAAATTGGCAAAACCTAATTTTTTATTTAGAACGCTAATTCGGCTTTTAGCTATCCCCGATTTGTTGGCGACGAAATTTTCTTACACGACTTCGCGCATGGAATTGGCAGGCAAAGGTCCCTATTTGATTTTGATGAACCATTCCAGCTTTATCGATTTAAAAATCGTTTCAAAGCTGTTTTATCCAAAGCCCTACTACATCGTTTCTACGTCGGACGGTTTTATCGGCAAGGCATGGTTGATGCGGCAAATCGGTTGCATTCCCACGAGAAAATTCGTTACGGACGTGGGGCTCACCAAAGATATGTTCCGCGCCGTTCAGGAAAAGAAAACAAGCGTTTTGCTCTTTCCTGAAGCAAGCTATTCTTTTGACGGTTGCGCGACACCGTTGCCCAGAAAATTGGGAACGCTAATGAAAAAACTCGACGTGCCAGTTATTTCTATCACTACGCACGGTGCTTTTTTAAGACAGCCTTTATATAATAACCTCCGCCTTAGAAAAGTGAAAGTATCGGCGCACGTACAGTGCCTTTTCACACGTGAAGAGCTGGCGGAAAAATCTGTTGCTGAACTGGACGCAATCTTAGATGAAGCCTTTTCTTTCGATAACTTCCGCCATCAATTGGAAACGAAAACTATCGTAAACGACCCCAACCGCGCGGAGGGCTTAAACCGCATCCTCTATCGCTGTGCCGCATGTGGCGTGGAAGGCGAAACGGAGGGGGCAGGTACGAGTTTAACCTGCAAAAACTGCGGAAAAGTTTATCAAATGAACGAGTACGGTCAACTGCAAGCCACCGATGGAAAAACGGAATTTTCACATATCCCCGATTGGTATAATTGGCAGCGGGAATGCGTTAAAAAGGAAATTCTTAACAACACTTATAAATTGGATTTGGACGTAGAAATTGGCGTCATGACCAATTACAAAGCGATTTATATGATTGGCGAAGGACATTTAACGCACGATAAAAAAGGCTTTACGCTGGTCAGCAAGGACGGGAAATTAAATTATACGCAATCCCCTCTTTCCTCTTACGGTTTATATTCCGATTATTATTGGTATGAAATAGGCGACGTCATTTGTATTGGCGATAAACAACATTTATTCTATTGTTTCCCCAAGCAAAAAGACGTCGTTGCTAAAGCAAGATTGGCTGCAGAAGAATTATACAAAATTTATAAAACTTCTCCTCAATTGTTAGAGGACTAAAGAAAAAGGTCTGTGCGTACATTGTGCGTCGCAGGCTCTTTTTGTTTAGTTTTGGTTGTTTTACTCGCCGACAAACGTGATGGACTTGAAGGTATAGCTCAAGTCATCTCTTACCTGCCAGGTAGATGTGTTCGCAAGCACCAAAAGGGATATCCCTTTGCGTGTTTCTCTATATATTCTATTCTCTATTCGTTTTTCTGGGGTTATCGCTTTATAGAGATCGCCCTACTTTGGCTTTTGTTGCGTTGTTTGGGGAATAACTCCAAACGACTACGTAAACATTTTTACTTCCTTTCGCGCTTTTTCAAAAAGAAAAATCTGCCATACGTATCTTTATGATACAAGTATAGCAGATTTATTTTCGTTTTTCCAGGAAAAAATTTCACTTTTTCTTGCAAACTTTTTGCAAAAAAAATGCAAAAAACTTGCAAAATTAGAGGATAAAAGCAAGCTCTTTTTTGCTCAAAAGCCCTGCTTTATTGATAATTCTCGTGATGTCGTGGTTGACGGTTGATTCGGATAAATGGAGCATAGCCGCAATCTCTTTTGCCGTAAAACCAAATGCGGAGAGCTTTGCAAGCTCTCTATCTTTCGCATCAAGATCAATCGCTATGTACTTCTCCTTCACTTGGCTCGAAAGCCTTACCCAACCGATACTATACGTATTATAAAGGGCTCTCACTGCTATAACGGCGTTTTCATCTTGCAAGGCAATACGCTGTTCTAAAAGCTCGCCAAAATGCCTTACGTACTCGGTCAAAAAACCGTAAAGTTGATCGGGCAAAGCAAGTGCAATCGCTTTATCCATATGAACTATCGCTTTTTCTTTTTGACCTGCATTGTAATACGCAACGGCGCAGGACATACGGAGAAACATCTCGGGAACTACCGTTTTATCCAGTACCGCTTGCGAAATCATAGGCTCTATCGTGTTGGGAATCATACGCATCAAAGCGAGCCCCTCCACGCCTTCAAGTTTCAACTGTTTCGTGGCAATGGCGTGCGCCGCCATATACAGATATTTCACGTAAAATACCTTTGCGGCAGGGTGCGCATCCCCAGGCAACGCCTCGAAATTCCCGATTTTAAACCATTCGGGATAGTCCTTATTATCATAGATAGAGCTGTCGATAATGGCAAGCGCCAAAGATACAAGCTCTCTATCATGCTCGCCTTTACAAGGGGCTTCAAAGATATGCTTTTTCGCTTCTTTCCAAAGGTAAATATCCCCTCGCCAAATGGCGCATTGCGCAAGCAACATACCACCGCCGATAACCGCGTAAAAGCCTGAATGTGCGTGCAAGAAATATCTCGCCTGCTCGTAAACCTTCTCAATTTCCCCACGCCGATAAGCGATTTGCGCTTCGAATAAAGCGTGTGCTTCGGGTTGATTGATAAGCATTTCCGCACATTCGTCCGCTTTACCTGCCGTATGATAAAGGTTTGTCATATCAAGAAAAGGCGATTTTCGCGGCATAGGAAGATGCGGTTCTTCTTGCTTTCTACGGGCGTTGGGCAATACAGCCTTGGTGGGTATCATCCACGACTTGCCAAATCTGTATGCGCCTTTTATTCTTTCTTCATTGCAAAGCATTTGCACTCGGCGTGTAGTAACGCCCCATTTTTTTGCCGCTTCCTGAACGGTTATATACTGCATACTTTCCTCTCTATCTTCTCTTTCCCCTTCGTCATTGCGAAATATTTTAACACTATAATACTTCGCTATCGCGAAATTATTTTTTTAATTATACGCCTATTTTTTTTAATTGTCAATCCGTTTTTGGCAAAGTTTAGACAATTTTTATGGAACGCAGCCGAATAATCGGTAATTTTTTACAATATCGTAAGAATATAAAAAACAAAGAGCAAAAGGCTTTTAAATATAAGGAAAAATACCGCCTAATAAGAAATCTATCGTATTGATTGTCGTTACACCGTCATGGTCTTTTACAAAGAAATCGTCAAGGGTAAAGAAGCTGTTCAAAAAATCAATGTAAAATCACAGCCAGCTTCACAAATACCCCTTTTTTTCACGGCAACTAAACTTGGAGCAGAAATGAAGATGCCGATTTGGAACGTCTTCTGCGTACACGCCTGCTTTAAGTGGTTATTCCTCCCATTCGTGCATCTTGCTACAAATTTTAAGTTAAACAAAAAAAATTGTCTAAAAGATTCAAGTTTGTATAAATGTGCTGTATTTCAAAAAACTGCAACGATAAAACAATAAAAAGCAACAAATAGCACTTGAGAATTTTCCCCGTTTGTTGTATTATATAGATAATAGAATTTTATCACTTAAAAGGAGACTTTTTATGAAAAAAATAAAGATTGGTGTAGTTGGTTGTGGTCAACGCGCAATGGGGCTAATCTATACGATGTTAGCTTGTGAAGAAGCTGAGATTGTTGCCGTTTGCGATATTGTCGAAGAAAAACGTATTGCCGCCGTACAGCGCGTCGAAGAAGTACGTAAAACAACTCCCATGGCATATTGTAATATCGATGATTTATTAAAAGATACCAATGTGGAAGCTGTAGTCATTGGCTCCTCTTGGGATGAACATATCCGTATGGCGATCCAATCGATGAAAGCTGGAAAAATCACCGCAATGGAAGTTGGCGGTGCTTACGATATAGAAGAATGTTGGGAACTCGTTCGTACATACGAAGAAACAAAAACACCTATCATGATGATGGAAAATTGTTGTTTTGATAGATTTGAATTATTGTCCACCTCTCTTGCTCGTGCGGGAAAATTAGGCGAAATCGTATTCGCCCACGGCGCGTACAGCCACGATCTTCGTTTTGAAATGTTGGAGAATAATTACAATTACCGCTTGGGAAATTATCTGAAACGCAACTGTGAAAATTATCCCACGCATGAACTTGGTCCCATCGCAAAACTTTTGGATATCAACCGCGGCAATAAAATGGTCTCGTTGGTTTCAGTCGCGAGTAAAGCGGCAGGATTGAAGGAAGCTTTCGGTAAATATGAAAAAGGAAAAGCACACGAAAACGATGTTGTAAAGCAAGGTGATATCATTACGACAATCATCACCTGCGCAAACGGTGAAGCAATTACGCTGACCTTGGATACCACTCTGCCTAAACATTATTCCAGAGAATTTACCGTCCGCGGAACCAAAGGCTATTGCGTTCAAGAGGCAAATATGGTATTATTCGACTGCAAAGAGTTGCACGATTTCGCCGAACCGCAAAAATCTTTACAAAGATGGCTGGATAACGGCGAAAATTATAAAGACTATCTCCCCGATATTTGGAGAAATATTACACAAAAGGAAATGGAACTCGGTCACGGCGGCATGGATTATATGATGTTTAAAGCATTCTTCAAGTCCGCAATCAACAACGAACCTATGCCCGTAGACGTTTATGACGCAGCCGCATGGATGTGCATTACGGCATTGTCCGAACAATCCATCGCGCAAGGCGGTGCACCTCAGCCTATCCCCGATTTCACGAAAGGTAAGTGGTTGACCCGTCCCCGTTTGGACGTTGTGGAATTTCCTACCGTTTCCGAAGACTAAGTTGAGAAAATAAGGAGTATTATCTTATGAAAATTACTTTTATGGGAGCAGGAAGCTCAGTTTTCGCAAAAAACGTATTAGGCGACACTATGCTCTGCCCTAGTCTTAACCGCGCAGAAATAGCTCTTTATGATATCGACGCTGCGCGTTTGGAAGAATCTTACATTCTCATCACCCGTTTAAATGAAAACGTCAACGAGAGTCGCGCCACCATTAAAAAATACCTCGGCGTTGAACAGCGTAAAGAAGCATTGCGCGACGCTGATTTTGTTATTAACGCAATCCAAGTGGGCGGATACGAACCTTGCACTGTGATCGATTTTGAAATTCCCAAGAAATACGGTCTTCGCCAAACAATCGGCGATACATTGGGAATCGGGGGCATCTTCCGCGCTTTGCGCACAATCAAAGTTATGCAAGAGTTTGCAAATGATATGGAAGAAGTATGCCCTAACGCTTGGTTCTTGAACTATACCAATCCCATGGCAATGCTGACGGGATATATGCAGAGATACACAAAAGTCAAAACGATTGGGCTTTGCCACAGTGTACAAGTATGCGTACCTACGCTGTTGGAGTCTTTGTCTATGGATATAAAACCCGAAGATACTTTGTATCAAATTGCAGGGATCAACCACATGGCTTGGTTGTTGAATATCACCGATAAGCAGGGCAACGACCTCTATCCCGAAATCAAACGCCGCGCAAAAGAGAAAAACGCAACTGAAAAACATAACGATATGGTACGTTTCGATTACATTGATAAATTCGGGCACTACTGTACAGAAAGCAGCGAACATAACGCAGAATACAGCGCGTTGTACATCAAGCCTGATCGTGAAGATCTTATCGAAAAGTTCAATATCCCTCTCGACGAATATCCCCGTCGCTGCGTAAACCAGATCAACGATTGGAAAAAGGAATATGCAGAACTGTTGGCAGGCGGTAAAATTGAGCATACCCGTTCTCGCGAATACGCCTCCCGTATTATGGAAGCGGTTGTAACAGGGGTACCTTATATGATTGGCGGCAACGTCATTAATAACGGCTCTATTAAGAATCTTCCCGACAATGCTTGCGTAGAAGTTCCTTGCGTTGTCAACGCAAACGGCATCACTCCCACTATCGTCGGCGAATTACCCTTGCAGTTGGCTGCAATGAACTCTCTCAATGTTCAAGTGCAACTCTTGACAATTGAAGCGGCGCATAAAAAGCAAATGTCTTACGTATACCAAGCGGCACTCGTTGAACCGCACACCGCGGCACAGCTTTCCACCGACGAGATTGTCGCAATGTGCGACGAACTGGCGGAAGCGCACGCAAAAGCTGGATTCCCCATCTTCTAAAACCATAAAATTCTCGCCCGTAAACAACGTATTGTTTGCGGGCGATTCTTCAGGAAAGATATATGAAATTTTGTTTTTATAGCGGATTTAATCAAATGCTACAAGAAAAAGGATTAGAATCCACCGCCACGTGGGCGCAAAAAAACGGTTTTTCCTCTGTGGAATTTTTGCAACTCCCCAACGAAAACTGGCATCGCGGTGTCAATGATCTTACGCACGCCGCACAAGTTAAGAAAACGTTACGCAATTTCGGCTTGAAAACAGCTTGTTATTCAGTCGGCGTAAATCTTTTACAAGGAGAAACGGCAATATCCTATCTAAAACAAAATGCCGAACTTGCAGCAGAACTTGGTTCAACTTTTTTACACCATACGTTAATCGATTGGCTGATGTTACCACCCAACGCCCCCTCCTTTGAAGAGGTTTTTCCTCAGATTTTAGACACAGCGGCCGAGATTGCACTCTATTGCCAAACATTAGGGCTGACCTGCCTTTATGAAGAACAAGGCTTGTATTTTAATGGGCGCACGAATTTTGGAAATTTCTTCCGTGAGATGAAAAAACGCTGCCAAAACGTTGGCATTTGCGGAGATTTTGGCAACATCTTGTTTGTAGACGAATCCCCAACCGACTTTTTCAAAGCGTTCTGCACAGATATTAAACACGTGCATTTAAAAGACTACAAACAAACTTTTTCTTCAAATGACGCGCCCGAACAAGAAGGCTGGTTACAAACAAAAGGCGGAACTTATTTGAAAGACGTTCCCCTTGGCGAAGGCATTATTGACCTACCCGCTTGTTTGCAAATTTTACAAAAAACGAATTATCAAGGTGAATTCTCTTTAGAACTTGTCGACCCTACCGTCAACAATCCCATCGCCATACAATTAATTAAAACGCTATCCAAATAAAGCCAAAAATGCAGGGACTCTATCCCTGCATTTTTATTAATTCCTCCCTTTCTTATAAATTTCACAAATGAGTTTCTGTATTTTCAACGCTTCTTTGCCACTGATAAATGGTTCTCGGTTGTTTTCAACCGCATCATAAAAATCGGCAATTTGACGGATATGTTGAAATCCCCAGTAATCCTTACCGTTCTCATAATAAATATCTCCTGCCCCCTGTTTTGTAGAAAGCACCGTACCATCGTTAAATTCGATACGAGCATCATCATAGCTCATATACGCTTTCCCGTTCTCGCAGCAAAGACGAATTTCTATCGCTTCATCGCAAGCGTAGTTATTCATAGCCCAAAACGAAAGTGTCGCACCATTTTTATAGCGAATAAATCCTTCCCCCGTATCGTCCACTTCCATAATAGAATGACCGCGATTAGCGAGATGTGCCTGAACGGAAATCGGCTCGTCGTTAATAAACCAGTTTGCCAAATCTATAGAATGAATGGCTTGATCGATGATAACGCCACCACCTTCCTTATCCCACGTACCCTTCCAATCAGATAATGAATAATATTCGTCGGGTTTACACCATGTCAACACAACACGCGCAGACAATACTTTCCCCAACTTCCCGTTAACGATATTTTCTTTAAGCAAACGGGAAGTATCATTGAAGCGGCATTGAAAAATAATACCATATTTTACTCCCATTTTCTCCGCAAGCGCAACGTTTTCTAATGCATCTTCATAGCGTATACTCATGGGTTTCTCACAAAGCACGTGTACTCCGCGTTCTAAGGCATATTTAGATATAATCGGGTGCAAATAATGCGGTACACAGATATGCACAACGTCAATTTTATCCTTGCTAATCAACTCCTTATAATCGTAATATGCTGTTACGCCATATTTTTGTGCCGCTTTATCCGCTCGCTCCTTTTTAATATCACAAACGCCAACCAATCTTGCATTCTCCAAATGATCGCACGATGTGGCATGCATAGTAAAAATATTTCCGCAACCTACAATACCTACTTTAAGCATTAAACGCGAGCTCCTTTAATAAAAATTCTAAAGATGAAACCCCATCGCAAAGAGTTGCTTTCTCCACGTTTTCTCCTCTTTTTGCTTTCTCGCAAAAATAAACCAACTCGTTATAATAACCGCCCAAATCAGAAATATTACCGCCTTTATACGCTTCGCCAACAATCCCTTTTTTTTCTATTGTTATTTCACTCGCGCCATCCTTGGTATACAGCATAAATTTACCGCCTGCGTTTTCCACTACGGCATTTTCCATTACCACGCGGAAAGTAGCTGTGAACGGATATGCGCCTGGTAAATCCCACGTGCCTTCTACGCTAACCACAAAATCATCGTACTGCATCAGCGTATTTACGTACGAATTTTCCTCGCCTTTCATATTTTTCACTGAGTAAAAATTTTTCGGAACTCCAAATACAGACAAAACGTAATCCACATCATGGATATGCAAATCCTGCCCTGCTCCACCTGAAAGATTATAATCTAACAGCCAGTTCTCCCAACCCCATTCAGGACGGGGACTAATGCGGCGAAAATTCGCATTCACCACTTTACCATATACACCACTTTCGATAATTTTCTTTAATTCCACATATTCGTCCCAAAAGCGAATAACCTGCCCTACTTGCACTTGCGTGCCGGTCGCCTTACTCTTTTCCAGCATGGCTTTACCTTCCGCAACAGTCAACGCTACGGGTTTTTCAACAAATACATAGTTCACTTTATCCATGGCTGCCATCGCATATTCGGCATGCAAATAGGTAGGCAAGCAAACGTCAATGATGTCCACATCTGCCTTTTCGATTAAATCCTTGCCGTCCCCATAAATCACAGCCGACGTACCTACCGCCAGTTCTTCTGCTTTCTCTCGACGAATATCCGCCAAAGCAACCAACTCTACACCATCAATATTTTTATAGCAGTTCGCGTGCATTGCACCCATAAATCCACAACCGATTAAACCAACCTTTAACATATTTATTTTCTCCCTAAAATTCTGTCCATTGTATAGGACGTATTATAAATAATTGTATCCGTATGATATTTATAATTGGGTATCATTTCCGCCGAAACCCAATCGTTATAACCAATTTCATTCAACGCCTTTACTACTTCTGGATAATTCACATCCCCCGCGAGCAAATCAACGAATCCGTGCAAGCCGCCTGCTTGCATACGGTAATCTTTGAAATGGACTTTTTTGATGCGCCCACCTAAAATACGTATCCAATCTTCGGGATAACTGCAATAAAGAGTGTTACCGATATCCAAGTAACTACCTACATATTCGCTACCGATTTTATCAATAAAATCACGCATTTCCATAGGCGAAAGCAGAAACTTGTTCCATACATTCTCCAAACCGATATTTACCTGCAACGCCTCCGCATAAGATTTCAACTCGTTCAATCCTTCCAATGCACGTTCGTACACTACATCGTAGGCAACCTTTTTTTCAGGATTGGAAAATTCTACGTTTACAGCGCCAGGGAGCACCAAAATGGTATCTGCCCCAAGGATTTTTGCTGTTTCCAACTGCTTTTTAATCATATCTTTCGCTTTTTGACGCAATATAGGATCGTCATCACTCAAACGGAAGTCCCAACACAAACCGCACGATAAGCTATATAACGCTAAGCCCAAATCATCTGCCATCGCTTTTACTTGCTTAATTTCGCTTTCCGTAGACGTCAAAGATAATTCCCCTTCGCCGTTTAACGCAAGCTCGACCCCTTCAAAGCCCGCCTTTTTTGCTAAAGTAAGGCTTTCTTTTATTGTTCCTTGCGGAAACGACCAAATGTTGATTCCCTTTTTCATAACAAATCTCCTTGATTTCTTATTTTAATTATGGTATAATTATTGTAACATAAACTGCTCGTAACGAACAGTTAATTTTTTACTCAATATTTATACTTTTGTCCACAATATAAAATATATAAGGAAAAATATGAAAGTACCTTACGTCAAAACACAGCTATCCACCATTGTCAATATATCAAAAATTGTAACCATTCATTACTACGAGTTTGATAAAAATTTCAACTTCGAAGGTGAACGTCACGATTTTTGGGAACTGGTTTATATAGATAAAGGGCAGGTAGAAATTCATCGTGATGACGAAAAAATAGTTCTTTCCCAAGGAGAAATTGTATTTCACCGTCCAAACGAATTTCACTCTATCCGTGCGTTAAATTCTGCACCCAATTTTTTCGTTATTTCCTTTGTATGCTCGTCCAGTGCAATGCTTTACTTTGAAAAATTTCATACCGTTTTGGATAAACATTTAAAGCCTTTTTTATCCTCTATTATCAGCGAATCGGAAAAGACATTTGAAATTCCCAAGAACGATCCGCTATTAAAAAGACTGATTAAAAAGTCCCCCGCTTCCATCGGCGGAGAACAATTGATAAAAACCTATCTTGAACAATTATTAATTTTTTTAATTAGAAATATGACTGAGAAAAAAGTAACGTCCATATTTCCCAGCAAAGAAAGCATGGAAAATTATCTTGTTTCTTCCATAAAAAGTTTTATAGAAGAAAAAACAAGCGACATTTTTAGAATAAACGATCTTTGCGAACAAATCGGTTACAGTAAAAGCTTTTTGTGCAAATTATTTCACGAGCAAACAGGCGAAACCATCGCCGCATACGCCGTGAAGGTGAAAATAAAAGCCGCGAAACGGCTAATCCGCGAAGGAAATTTAAACTTCGCACAAATATCCGATGCCCTTTCTTTTGACAATCCACAATATTTTTGTAGGGTATTCAAACGCGTAACGGGCATGACCCCGACCGAATTTAAATTATCTCTACATTTCCAAGATTGATGATTATATCAAAAAAGTAGTCCGAGTTCTTTTACAAACTCGGACTGCTTTTTTTATTTAATTACTCTACTATCTCATCTTTCTTGATAAAGACTTCTATCACCGTACGTTCGTCTGCGTCATACGCGCTATACATACCGTCTACCAACGTATCATATCTCTTTGTTTCCACGCTGCTGACATCCGCCAAAGCCTTTTCTGCAACTTCCGAAACCGAACGAGCGTTATCCGTTACGTTTGCATAGAATGTCGCTGTCGTTCCGTCTGCATACGTCACCGTCATATATCCGCGAGCCGCAAACTTCCAATCGTAATGGTGTTCTTTAATCGTTGCAAGCACGCCGTTGAAATAGAGATAATCCCCTACCGTATTCTGCACCGTCGAAAGAATGTTCAGCTTTGTCAACGCCGCATCCGTTGTCAACAAGCTGTAATCCAAAGCACCGTTTACCGTAATATCGTCTGCCTTTACAATCAACGTACCGAAAGAAACGTTGCCTGCCAGATAGTCGTTGTACGTCGCTTTGTCCAAATACGTCTGGAAACGCATACCCGTAGGAGCGTTCAAACGAATCGCCGCGCCGTTTATCATGGAAAATTCTACGAATACTGCCTTGATATCTTTGCCGCTTGCTTTATCGTACACCGTTCCTGCAGGATACAGTTCACCGTCAATTGCATAGCCAAGGAAGAGATGTCCTACACGGTTGAGTTCAGGCAAAGCCTCGTTAAAGCCTGCGCTGGTGTCGATTACAACCTTTCCTGCTGTATCGAAAATCGCATCGGGCAATTTTTCAAACATCGCCACAACCGTTTGCGTCGTACCGTCCTTTTCTTCTGAGGTCGCACCCTTTACCGAATATTCACCGCCTGCATATATCGTACCGCCAACGTTATAGCCGAGGAATTTATATCCTTCTTTATAGAGGGTAGGCAGTTTGTTTTGCACTCCTACCATATCCCCCATACTACTCGACGTAGCCGTAAACAACATGTTACCGTCTTCATCATTGACAGTCACCGTGTTGGTATATTGCGTGAAGAAGTTCGCAAACGAACCAGTTAAATGCAACCAACCAGCTGTAAAGCCCTTATAATTCTTATAAGAGGATGCAGTACCATCTGCCATAAGACCGTTGTAACCTGCTTTGTACAGGCTGTTTGCTACGGTGGCAGAAGTCATATTCAAATCGCAATCTTGCACTTCTACGTCGCCGTCATAAACAGCGCCGTCGAAAAGCATTTTGCCCCAATAGGACGCAGAGCCCGAGAACAAAATCGTAATCTTATCCCCTGCGGACACCGCAATGCCGTCGGGCAAGATATCCGTCATCATGATAGAGCCGCCACTGCTCCCCCAAGGCCCATACAAACCGTTTGCATACGCAATCGTATCGGTATCGTCGGGATCGGTCAAAGGAACAATTCTCGTTAAACCGTCCTTTGCGCAGGTCTGCAACACGCTAACTCTACCGTTCTTTGCCTTAATATATGCGTCCGCGTCAAATTTATAAACGCCGTCCTTCTCAATATCAATGGATACGGCATAAGCCTTCCAATAATCACGGAATTGAACGCCGTTATATGCGATTTGCAATGTCGTGCTGTCGCCCACCGTATTATTACGAAGACCAGTACTGCTACCATATACACCAAACGGCTGTACGTTCGGCATCAAGACAATTTGTCTTGTATCCATAACATCAGGCCAAACAACTTCTGGTTTAACGCCTTCAGCGCCCACGTTGTTTTCTTCAATATCCCCTAACGTGACCGTAAACGAGTTGTAAGAACCAAAGAGTTCGCCTTGTACCATGGAATAGTGATTCAACGTCAACGTCTTTCCGTCCGCAGAGAATTTCAAAAGCGCCATCAAACCAGGCTGCGTAACACCCGTAAATTCGTGCGCGGAAGAGTCAATCATGAACGTCCAAACTTTATTGCCGTTGACACCCGTCAACTGCTTACGCACGATGTCTTCACCGCTCGAATGTCCGCAAATCACCAATTCGATATTCGAATGCAAGCTGACAAATTCATCCCAAACGGTCTGCCCAGGATTATTTAAGGATTCCGAGCCCATAAGGCTAGTCATCAAGCCCGCTCTGCTACCCAAATATGCGTGCGTGGAAACGATAATCTTATAATCGGTGAAATATGCTGCCACTTCGTTCGCCCACGCAAGGACAGTGTCGCTTGCTTCCAAATCGAGCACGAGAATTAAATATTTCATCCCGTTGATTTCGATTTTTTCATAATAGCTGTAAATATGGTCTACTTCGTTTCTCGTCGTAATGCAGTATTTTGCAGGCTCGCCGTCTAATCTATCATCCGTCGTTGCCTTTGCATAAACGTTACTCTGCGTCCAATATTTATCCCAAATAGCCAAAGCATCCTTATCATAACCGCCGTCATGGTTACCACGGGAAATCGACCATTTAATATTTGCGTCCGTCAGTTTGTCCAGCATTTGGAAGCCATAATCCGCTTCTATCATACCCTCAATCTGCCATTTCTTATAGGACGAATTTACATTAGAAGCCACATAATAGTTGAGGTTATCCGTCAAATCGCCCACGTGCATTACGTATTGCAAATTCAACAAATCTTTATTATCAATCAACCATTGCATATTTCTAAAGCCGAGGTTGTCTTCTACGTTGTATGCGCTTTCCCAGTTGCCTGCAACTTCGCCCTCTGCCGCAGGAGTATACGTACCGTTAAAGATACCTACGCCATTAGAATCTTTCGGTGCGCGAGAGAAAATCATCTGTGTGTCGGGAATAACAGCAAAAGTAAACTCACCGTCTTCCGCCGCAAAATAATTTTTATCTGCCGTTTCCCAACCAAAGGCATCCGTTGCGTTGTCGTTGACGTAATCGTAATATTCTTCCGATTCACCGCTGGCAAAATCCACACCGCCAAGCAGCGTAACTTCATCAGGAATTTCACCAGAAGCATCCTTTTCCGCTTGTTCTGCAGTCAACAACGAAGAATATACACGCACGTCAGCAATCGAGCCGTGGAAATCAGGCGTAAAGCTGAGCGCCAAAATCTTATCGTTCGTATAATCGCTGCCAATCATGACGGGTTTCACAAAGCTGAAGTTTGCAATCTTCGCCGCCGCCACTTCCATCGTCGCCACCGCTACGCCATTGATATAGCAAGTGAGCAAACCATTGTCTACGTCACGAGTGAATGCCACGTGCATCCAACTACCCGTACGCACGTCGGCATTTTCTACGATAAATACCACTTTATCCGTTCTGGAAACTCGCCATTCGAATTTGGGATTACCATTCGTAGTAATTTCAAACGAGAACGTGTACCAGTAATCGTACAATACGGAAGAAGACATCTTTCTTTCCGCATTCCCCATGACCGTACCGACGTGTTCGTTGTCAGCAACGTCACGGCTAACCTTAATCCAAGCGGAAACGGTAGACGGCGCACTGTCAAATACCGTACCAAACGCTACGCCTCCCGTGCCTTCAAAATTCTTTCCGTCCGTACCGATTACATAAGAATTATTATCCAAATTATAGAACGCCTCTTCTGCCGCCGTCAACGTTTCGTAATTGCTGACAAGTGCTTGATCTTCCGCAGAAAGCGCGTCATAATTTGTTCTCGCAAACGCAATAAGGCGTTCGCTTGCTACGCTCACCGTACCAATTTGGTCGATTGCACGTA
>SVHQ01000178.1 GCA_015055785.1 Clostridiales bacterium
TCAACGCCAGCTCCTCTCGTTCGCCAGAACTATCGTACACAAACCACAAGTAATGATTTTGGACGAAGCAACGGCAAATATCGATACGGAAACGGAAGTATTGATTCAAAATTCCCTGGAAAAAATGATGAATATCGGTACGATGCTTATCGTTGCCCATAGATTATCTACTGTACAGCACGCAGACAAAATTATCGTACTTGCACATGGCGAAATCATGGAACAAGGCAACCATTTTGATTTATTAAAGGCAAGAGGCAGATATTACACCCTCTACACATTACAAAACGAAAAGGAATCTTTGCTTAAACAAAGCCAGCAAGATAAAGTAGCTTCTTAATCCTACATTATTATATATAAAAGGATAGGTAACCGCCTATCCTTTTATTATGTCGTAAAATCTCTATTGCTTTATTTCGATACTTGGATATTTTTTAACGATATAATCCCTTGGAAGATTTCTCCTGCTACGGGTGCCGCAACTACGGAGCCATAATACGCCCCTTGCGGTTCATCCACAATAACAAGCGTAAGATATTTCGGGCTATCAGCAGGAAAAAAACCAATAAACGAAGAAACGTACTTTCCCGCAGCAATTCTTCCGTCTTCATATTTTTGCGCTGTCCCTGTCTTTCCTGCAATTCGGTAACCATCTATATACGCTTTTTTACCACTCCCATCACGTACAACCCCCTCTAACATTAACGCCAAGTCTTTAGATGCTTGTTCGCTTATTGTACGATTTCGTAACGTTGGCGCATTTTCCTGTAAAACGTAACCATCGTCCGAGTAAATCCGTTTCACCAGTTTCGGCGTATAGTAGTTTCCGCCATTTACAGCCGAAGCCGTAGCACACGCTAATTGCAAACCAGATACTGCTATCGTTTGCCCAAAACCGATTCGAGCCAAATCACAACCACGCACCACCGATTGCGGTAACAATAAGCCATACGATTCACCGCTGTAATCAATTCCCGTCTTTTTCCCAAATCCAAAAGCGGATAAATACTCGTAAAAAGTCTCTTTCCCTATCGACATGGCAATATCTGTAAAGCAAGGATTACAGCTGTTATTTAAGGCTTCTGCTAAAGTTTGATTACAATGTTTTCCGTTGGCATGATTACTCCAGCATTTTACGGTCGTTCCGTCAACACTGCGCGTTCGAGAACTTGAAAATATGTAATTTGTCGAAAACGCTTTGGGATTCCCCTGCAAATTTTCTTCTATATTAATTGCTGACGTGATTATTTTAAAAGTTGAACCTGGTTCATAAATATCGCATACAAAACGATTTCTCGATAAATTATTCAGCATTTCGCTATCGTTTCGCGGAACTTCGTTCAAATTGTAAGATGGATAATTCGCCAGCGCCAATATTTCGAAGTTATTTACGTCTAAAACGATACATTCCGCCGAAGCTGGAGAATATGTCGCCGACGCTTTTTCTAAGGCGCTTTCAACAATTTCTTGAATCCCGTAATCAATCGTCAATTCCACGTTATAACCGTCCTCGGCAGGCAGATACGTCGCAACGCTCCCTTTAATATCAATGCCTATTAAGTCAGTTTCATATAACAATTCCCCGTTTTTACCCGAGAGAAATTTGTCGTAATATTTTTCTATCCCTGTCAACCCAATGTTATCAGATGACGTGAATCCAATCACTTGACACAGCGCATCGTTTTGCGGATATTGACGAATATTATCACGAGAATAATATACACCATCCAAGGCGATTTGCGAAAGCTTTTCCACTTCCTCTTTCCCCACCTTTTTAGCAATCGTCACCTCTGATGTTTTTTTCTTAGTCAGCTTCTCATAAACCTCATTTTCTTGAAGCCCCAAAGCACTCGATAACAGCGCTGCCGACTTTTCTTTATTAGACATAGCATTCGCACGCGCAAAAACGGTGTATGCCGTAGAATTATCCGCTAAAACCACTCCGTTTCGATCGGTGATTTGACCACGTTTTGCCACTATCGGCAATTCACGAGTCCATTGATCAAGCGCGCGATAATTCAATTCCTCACTCCAAATTACCTGCACGTAAAAAAATCTACATAATAAAAAGCAAAAAAGAAAGGTTACCGCCACGATTATGGCGCGTAACCTCTTTTGTAAAATCGAAATGGAATAATCTCTATGTAATTTTTTGATAATGATTACCTCAATATTATGTACTATTTCAACGAATTATTCAGCTTTAACCATACCTTGCGATTCTGCATATTGACGAATCGTTTCTTCAGACTTTGCTTCTTCTATACGGCGCTCTACTTCTTGATTACGTTCAATAAGTTCCTGTCTTTTCGCCTGCAATTCTTGAATACGTATGCTCTTTTGTTCAAGTGAATGGGTATTCACACAAATGAGCGCCATCAAAGACATTACAACTACTGCAAACACTGCCATTACAGTCTTTGCAAATGTCGTTAAACTATAACTTTCTTGCACAACGTTTTCTGCTACGTTGTCCGTTACAGTAGCGGTCCCTTGTTGCGTAGAAACATTCATTCCGTTCAACGTATCTGCCGTGAAAATAGACTGACGCAAATTACGAATGTATTCCGTCACCTGCGGACGCTGTTCCACCGTAGGAGTGTAGCCAAAAGAAGGAGTCTGAACGGCTGCATCGGACGTAAAAACAGAAGCCTGAACCGTCATTTCAGGTGTTTTTTGGGCAAACTGGTCTTCGACAGCGTTTTTCAATTGGAGATATCTTTCGCTAATTCTGGCGTTATGCTCTTGTTCTTCTTTAGAAATAACTCTTTCCTGTTCGATTGTACGTTCACGTACCATTTCCATTTTTTACTCCTCCGTGCTTTTTGTTTTTCCCCTATTCCGGCTTTTTGCTAATCATTTATCTTATCATTCGTTAGCGGTTTGATTAAAGTTTTTCCGCTATTCTGAGTTTTGCACACTTACTTCTGGAATTGCATTCCAATTCCTCATCCGTTGCTGTAATCGGTTTTTTATTGATGATTTTAATTTCTGGTTTTTTACCACATACGCAAACGGGGAAATTTCCCGGACACGTACAAGGCGATTCCAAATATCTAAATGCTTCTTTCACAATTCTATCTTCCAAGGAATGGAAGGTGAGAATAACGATTCGTCCACCTTTCTTTAATCTTCGCGTTAAAGAAAGTAGCAATTCATATAAACCATCAAGCTCTCCGTTGACCTCTATACGCAATGCCTGAAAGCTTTTTCTTTCACAAGGCGCTCCGTAACGGAATTTTGCAGGGATACTGTTACGTATGATTTCCGCAAATTCTCCCGAGGTCTTTAACGGTTTATTTTCTCTGTATTTCACAACGTTTCTTGCGATTTGTTTCGCAAACGTTTCTTCACCGTATACTTTAAGTATTCTGGCGAGATTTTCCTCCGAATACGTATTTAATACAATTTCCGCCGTCAAATATGCCGATTGATTCATGCGCATATCCAATGGCGCTTCTGCGATTCGGTAGGAAAATCCTCTGTCGCCATCGTCTATCTGATGGGACGATACGCCAAAATCTAATAAAGCTCCGTCGATTTTGTCAATTCCTGCTTGGGCAAACACCGCTTCATAGTCTTTATAATTAGATTTATAAATAGAAAATCTACCTTCAAAAGATTTTAATCTTTCCGTTGCAGCCGCAATCGCTTCGTCATCTAAGTCAGTCGCAATTAATCGGCCATTCGGCGATGTGCGTTTTAATATCTCGTAAGAATGCCCGCCTCCGCCTACCGTAGCGTCAAACCACAGTCCACCGTCTTTTAAGGCAAGACCTTCCATACATTCTTCCAGCATGACGGATTTGTGCGAAAATTCTAACATATATTAAAGCCCCA
>SVHQ01000179.1 GCA_015055785.1 Clostridiales bacterium
TTTTAGGGGTTGGATGTTTTTTATATCGCTGATTTATTATTCAGGGTTTATCTACGTTTTAAAACGCTTTAGCGACCTGCCGATTATTGCTATTTGGGGATTGACCTGTTTATCGTACGTCTTCTTTTCGATGACGGGGATTCGTCAAACAATGGCATTGGGGCTTACGTTTTTTGCCTTTATTAAAGCGTATGATCGGAAATTGATTCCGTTCTTAATATTCGTCTTTTTGGCTTCGTTGTTTCATTCCTCGGCGTGGATATTCCTTTTGGCATATTTTTTGATTCATCAAAAAATCGGATTCTTGCAAATTGGATTGGTAATTGTGGCAATGGTGGTTGCCTTGCTTTTCCCGGGGGTAGTTACTAGACTTATTGAAGAATTGGCATGGAATGAAAGCTTAGCGGCATATGCAGACAATGCTGGTTTGAGTATGTTCGGTTACATTGTTCAATTTGCTTTGGCTTTGGGAACCATCCTTATTGCACATAAGTACTGTTTGGAAGATAAGCAAGGTATAGCGCTTTTAAATATGGTAGTGCTTGGACTTGTCTTTCAATCGTTTGTTATTCGCGTAGACAGCATGTTCCGTTTGAGTATGTATTTCAGTGTATATGGAGTTGTTTTGGTCGGTAATGCAATAAAGAGGCAGACGGAAACGACCAGCTATATGATAGCATACGCAATCGTGAGCGCAGCATTTCTTGCCTATATGCTGTATGCAGGTTCGTATACTTATTTTTCGATGTTTGGAGGAATTTAATGGTAAAAATTAGTATTATTATCCCTGTCTATAAAGTAGAGAAGTATTTGAGGAGATGTTTGGATAGTGTTTTAGCTCAAACGTTTACTGATTTTGAAGCGATTTTGGTAGATGATTGTTCGCCTGATGAAAGCGGTGCTATTTGTGATGAATATGCAAAAAAAGATAATCGTTTTAAAGTAATACATCGCAAACAAAACGGTGGGGCTTCAGCGGCAAGGAACTTGGGCTTGAAAACAAGTCAAGGGGAATACATTTGTTTTATTGACAGTGATGATTATGTTGTTCCTGAATATTTAGAAACGCTTCTTCAAACGATTGAAGAAACGCAAGCGGATATTGTTCAGTGCGGTTATTATGAGGTAATTGATGGAATCGTTCGTAAAGACGAAAGAGAACGATTTTTAGAGAGTTATACCTCTCAACAAGCATTTGGCTTGTTATACGGGGACGGAAGGAATGATATTTTAGACTTTGTTATGTGCAACAAAATTTATAAAAAGGATATGATTAAGGATCTCTGCTTTGTGGAGGGATTGCGTTGCGAGGACGCTATTTATATATCTGAAATAATGATGAGAGTAAAGAAAGTAAGTGTTTCTAATCGTCCGATTTATTATTATTGTCGTCATGATGATAGCGTTATGGGACAAATGCAAAAGGAAAAAGACGATTTGATTATGTCTCATATTTTAGCTTATCGGCAGGTAGCTATGTATGCTGAGACAAATGCTTCAGATTATATGCAAAAATTAAGCAATGCTCGATTGGCAGCGTTTTACGTGTCGGCAATAAAAAACAATATGCTGAAAGGAAATAAACAATTAAAGGCGATGTTAAAAGAAGATAAAAAGCGTTTTAGCTTCTTAAAGAATAAACGGATACCGTTTATTAAGCGTCTTGTTTTAGCGATAGGTTCTTGATATGGGGAAATTTTTACAAAAACACAAAAAAATTAATTATTTACAAAAAGCGTTTCGTCGAATGAAAAATGACGAGTTTGTACAAGACGTTTTAGAGATGGACAAGAATGCATCTTACGTAAAAATCTGCAATGCGGGCAAGGCAAACGGAAAGTTGATTTACGTTGCAAAGACAATGGGTTGCGACGGTTTTTTTGCTGAGTTGCGTTTTGTATTGCATGAGATTTATTATGCGGATAAATATGGTTTTATCCCCGTTGCAACAATGTCCGAAAGCTCTTGTTATGCAGAAGCGTATCCAGTGAACGGTTCAAAAAATCCTTTCGAGTATTATTTTAAGCCGACCTCTAATATCGCTTATCAAGAAGCTGAGATGGAGTATGCTTACGTTCGTCATACTTGGGTGCAACGCAAGCAGATTGAGTTGGATACGGGCATGGTGGAGAATAATTATAAGATTACCGACCGTTATATGGAAACCATGTCGAATATCGTGAAAAAATATTTGCGGTATAACGATGCAGTACAAGCATATTTAGACGAAAACACGCAAATGCTTGCGGGGAAAAAGATTCTTGGCGTGCACGTACGTGGCGCAGATTTTAAGCGTGGCTATAAAAACCATCCTTTTATAGTTACGACGGATGAATATATAGCCCAAGCAAAAGAAGATTTTGAGCAAGGTAATTACGATGGAGTGTTTTTGGCAACAGACGATCAAGAAGCTCTTGAGAAATTTTCGGAAATGTTTGCAGACAAGCTTTATTATTATAAAGATGTTATCCGTACGGATGGCGATGAGACGGTTATGAAAAGCGAGTCGGATAGGGATAATCACCACTATAAATTGGGATTAGAAGTTATTCGCGATATGCATACGCTATCATGTTGCTCGGGCTTGATTGCAGGGATGAGCAACGTGAGTATTTTTGCTCGAATTTTAAAGAAAAGTCGAGGCGAAGAATATCAAACTCTTACGATTATAGATAAGGGCATTAAAAAATAATAGGAAAAGACAAAAGGAGAAATTGTATGAAAGTAGTTATTTTGGCGGGTGGCTTTGGCACGAGAATCTCGGAAGAATCCCATTTAAAACCGAAACCCATGATTGAAATCGGTGAAAGACCGATTCTTTGGCACATTATGAAAGGATATTCCAGCCAAGGTTTTAATGAATTCATTATTTGTGCAGGCTATAAGCAACACGTAATCAAGGAATGGTTTGCGGACTACTTTTTACATACGTCCGACGTTACGTTTGATTTCACTTCGGAAAATTCGATGATTATTCATAATAAACGCACCGAGCCTTGGAAGGTAACAATTGTGGACACGGGGTTGAATACAATGACGGGTGGCCGAGTTAAGAGAATCAAAGACTATATTGGAAACGAACCGTTCATGCTGACCTATGGCGATGCTGTTGGTGACGTCAATGTCAACGAGTTGTTGGCGTACCATAAATCCCACGGCAAAATCGGAACGCTTTCGGTATATAATTTCGGTCAAAACAAGGGTGTTTTAGACTTAGAAAAGGACGGAACAGTCAAAGCCTTCCGCGAAAAGAGCGACTTGGACGGCGACTTGATCAACATTGGCTTCATGGTTTTTGAGCCAGCTATTTTCGATTATATTGACGGCGACTCAATGAGTCTTGAAAAAGAACCTATGAACCGTTTGGTTGCCGACGGTCAGTTGATGAGCTACACGCACAAGGGTTATTGGCAGTGTATGGATACGTTGCGCGAAAAGCAGCAGATTGAAAAGCTTTGGAACAGCGGTAACGCACCTTGGAAACTTTGGGAGGACTAAACATGTCGTTTGATTTGGGTTTTTACAAAGGTAAAAAAGTATTTGTAACGGGTCATACAGGCTTTAAGGGCTCTTGGCTTTGTAGAATTTTAATCAATGCGGGGGCGCAAGTTACGGGATATTCGCTTCCTGCGCCGACTACGCCCAGCTTGTTTGAAATCGCAGGCGTTGAGCTGAATATGACGTCGGTGATCGGGGATATTCGCGATTATGACGCATTGAAAAAAGCATTTGATGCGGCGCAACCCGAGATTGTATTGCATTTAGCGGCGCAGCCGATTGTGCGCGATAGCTACAAAGATCCTCGTTAC
>SVHQ01000012.1 GCA_015055785.1 Clostridiales bacterium
TGAATTATCCGGCGTAAGCGTGCCCTTTGCCACTTTCCAACCATAGTTACTTGCAGGCGCTTTAAACGCCGCACCGTCCATTGTATCCGTGAAATCCAACGAGATCGCGGTGCTTTCCGCGCCAGCCGTTTTGGTTACGGGAGGATTAAAGGCGATAAACGCACCTGAGCAAAAAACAGCCGTGAGCGCGCACAATACGCCGATTAATCTCTTTCTATATAATTTCATACTACGCCTCCTTAAAAGCCACCAGATCTATGGTTTAACAATCAATCCCAGATGTCGTTTCCCCAGTTATCTTCACTATCACCACTATAAGAAGGGCTGGTACGTACGATTTCTTCTTGAAACAGTATGATTGCAATTTTAGGCAATTCATAATTCTTATTCATAATAATTTATTCCTTTTATAATTTTCAAATCGTTGCATTAAATAACTGCTACTTCTGCAATACAAAGGTATGCACTGCCGTCCGTCGTCAACTTTTTCTGAATCTTAAAACCACTAAATATTGTATCTGCATGACCGATCTCTGCCATATCCAAAACAAATACGTCGTTGCTTGCATATACAGGCACGTTTTCTTCAGACGTTTCGTACAACAAAATTTCCGTACCGTCCGATTTCAAACCGTAAATTTTGAAATCTTGTCTGCATTCTGGTTGATCTACTTCGGCTCTTGCGTAAATCAAGAATTTCTCAACTTTGCTTCTTTCAGCAAGGTCGAATGCTACCCAAGCACCTTCCGCATCTGCAGGATCGTTGCTTGCCATCGACCATACGGAGGAGGTATATCCATCACCGATATAATCAGGTGCGTTTGGATTCAACGTACTGCTCGCTCTGAAATTCTTCATTTCCTGCGTTATAACCATACCCACTTTCGCAAGTTCCGTCATCGCGCCGTCGAATTTACCGTCTTTGTTCCAGTCTTTTTCAAAATGAGTATACATACATTCGTTCACGTCTACGTTCATGGTCGCGTATACTTTGTTGGAAGAATGTCCGTCTGCTTTTAACAGGAATACGTCACCGCTCTGATATGCCGAAGATTCAAAGGAAATCCAACGATCCGTCCATTCGATAATCTCTTCTAACTTAACTTGAGCAACATTACCGTCCTTGCTCAAAACGATCAACACGCCATCCTGACTATTGCCAAGATTGTATCCATAAACGGTTGTCGTCGTTTTGCTGTTTGTTCTAAACCCCGTCAACACCGCTTTCTTCGGCAACAGCGTAAAGCCGTTTTCTTTTACGCCAGACGCTGCAAAAATTGCGTCTTTGTCCGATTCTTTCGCCTCAATAATCTTGTAATATTCAATTTTACCTTTCTTATCCTTTTTTGCGTTGATGTCTTCATATTGCTGCGTATTTACGTCTTTCGCAACATAATTGTTTTCTACCATCAACTTGCTTTCTTCACTGTCACCGCCAGAGTTATTATCAAGATAAATACCTGCGTTCGCCCACCAGATCTGCCCTGCCTGCGAGATATCTTCGGGATATTTCCATACAGAGTTGTACGATTCGCCGATATAATTGTTCGTAATCTTCGAATTCGGCATACAACCGATCGTATAAATCGGGCCACCATCCGAAAGCAAACCGTTGCAATTCGTCAAACGATTATAGCTGACGTCAAATCCTGCAAGGAACGGATACGTTTGGGCCACCCAGCCCCAACCTATACTGATACCGGTATAACGAACGTTATTGATCGTATTGTGACAAATGCTTACATTGACGCCATAATTAAAGATTACCGCGCAAGCGTCATAGTCCTGCCAACCAATATCCGTGAAATAGTTATTTTCAACGTTTACGTCTTTAATAAACGTTCTTTCGTCTTTGCTGACAATGCTGATATCATACGCCGTTGCACTGGCAAGAATTCCGTTACCGCCTACAGAGCGGAAGATGTTTTTCTCAATCGTTGAATCGAAAACGCCTTGCACGAAATCAATCGCACCGCCGCCCATACAAGCGAATACGTTGCCGCTGAACGTAATATCCTGCGCATATTCAAAGCTAAGCGCCGCCACGGGACGCCCATCGTTAACACCGCCGCTAATACGTTTTGTTTCAATGTTGTCGTTTCTGTTTGCCTGACCGCCGACCTTACCGTCCACCACTTCGTTTTTGGTGTATTTAAAGTTCAAGCCTTCCATGTGCACACCCGAAACGCTTGCGCCCAGCTCACCCGTCACTGACATCAATACTTCGGTATAAGGAATACGTACGGTGGTGTTTTCAATCGTTTCATTTGCATAGGGTAAATAATAGACGCTATCGTCTGCATCCGACCAGAACCATTCACCGCTAACGTCCATAAACGCCATCGAATTTTCAAAATGATAACCGCATCTGGGACGAATCGTCAAACCTTCACGAGCGAATACAAAGCTATCTTCACCTGAAATTTTCACGCGGGCAAAATCTCCGTCTTTGATAACGCTATTCACGCGCAAATAGGATTCCGACCACATGATCGCCACGGTCATAATAGAATTTTCAAAATCCTCTTCCTTGAACTGCGCAACGTCCGTTCCTTCCAAAATAATCTCACGCAACGTTCTGTCCATATTCAAAAGACGCAATTCGTCGCCGGAATTTGGATAACGGGCGCGGATTCCGTAATTTTCGTTGATATACAGTTGGTTGATCTTATCTACACAAGGAATTTTCCAATATCTGCGACCGCCAAAAAGATTCGGGTCGGTACTTTCTACAATCTCCCCTTTGTCTACTCTTTTCGATCCACTTATCGTCGCCTTGTTGGCGTTACGGCTTCTTATGTACAATTCACCGCCCTTTACGTCGTCCTCCAAAATTTTCAACGTAGAATCAACGTAGTATTCGCCATCGTCCAACAGAATCATCGCGTCACCCGTATTGTCATCGGCGTACCATTCTCTAACCAACAACTGCGCCTGGTTAAGCGATGTTACCGCTTTTTCCCAAGAAGAACCATCGTTTTCATTGTTGCCGTTAGGAGATACGTGCACCGTATATTTCGGCGTCGCGTCGGTATACGGCACGTTGATATTTTGTTCCGCCGCAGTCGGCGTAGCCGTAGCCGCACGCAATGTATTTTCATCTACTTGATACGCGCTTTCAACCCCCACCGAACAACTGCTGAGCGTTGGAATTAGGAGTCCAAGTACCAAACCCAAAGATAAAACTGTCTTCAAAAATTTTCTCATCATCTAATCCTCCGAATATTTCGATAAGAATGCCTTGCAAAAGCCTACTGTTTCTCTGCATTTTGCTAAAAAAATGTAAACAATAACCGAGCATATCATTCGATTATATATAGAGTATACAATAAAAAAGATTTGCTTGCAATGGTCATTCGTTGCAAGATATTGTTCTTTTGTTACAACACACTTTACAGCTAACAAAAACGGATGGCATTTTTTGAAAAAATGCCATCCGTTTTCTTTATTCATACTTATTTTGACGCAAATAATTTTCGGTATTCAGACGGCGTAAAACCAAAGTGCCGCTTAAATTGCCGACAGAAATGAGGATAATCGCTCATACCCACGCTCATACATATTTCCATAACCGACAAATCGGAGTTTTGTAGCAAAAATACCGCTTTATCCATGCGATAGTTTTGCAAATATTTCTCTACTGAAACGTTTAAACATTCCTTAAATAATCGATACAAGCTGACACGGTGCATATTCACCTCGTTGGCAATATCCGCCACACGAATCCCTTGCTCGTAATTCTTCTTAATAAAATCAATCGCTTTGTTTAAGAGCTCTTCCTGCCCCGATTTTACCTCTGCCAACTTATTTTGCGCGCTTTCTTTAATCAAATTCGACCAAAGCATATACATATTGCCAAGCACCATATATTCGCCCCAGAGCTCTGGTTTTTTCACCTCATAAATCGAACGCATGATTGAACGAATGGATTGATAGTTTTGCGGACGAATAACATATCCGTCAATCCAGTCAACCGCATTTACCATTTTTTCAGCTATTGTACCGTGGAAAGCAACAAAATAATATTCCCAAGGTTCTTCTTTGTCCGCTTTGTAAAACGTCTCCTCATTTGGACGAATTAAAAAACCTTCGTTCTTTTGTACCTGAAAAGTTTTATCCCCAACAACATATTTACCTTTTCCCTCTGTAACAAAATGAAATAAATAGTAATCGCGTCTGTTGGGACCGTAACAATTTTCGGGCAAGCAAACATGCTTTCCGTAATGATACAGCGACAACTCATTACTGCTTTTATCTATAGGAAAAAATACTTCGGGAAATTGTTTTCCTTTGCCCATTCTATCTATCCTCCCTCGAAATCCTCGCCTTTTATCCCACAAAAGCAACTCTTAACCCTTTTGCAATATCTTGTTCAGCGACAGCAATTTCTCAAGCAACATATTCTCATTGTAAAGATAATGATTGCTCGCCTCAAATCCAATTGAGGGATCTTCCGCCGCAAGCAAAAGCAAACGTTGCGTATTGACAAATTCTTCCTTGGCCGCCTCTATATCTCGCTCTATAATCCATTTTCCTTGTAAATAAGTACTGCGTAAAACGCAATACGCCGCTTCAGCAATCCGCTTTACGTTACGCGCATTGTCGCCTTTTACTTCCGACAAAGCAACCAAGCCTTTCTTCCACAACTCGGTCAAAGCAGCAAAACGTTCCATAAATAATTTACGGGAAAAACAGCCGCGCCAAACATCAATACTGTCAAACGGGAAACCAACCATCGTCGCCGTCAAACCAGTCGATTCTTCATAGAAAGGATTCGCGCAACCTATATTTTGCGGTCCACAATATGCCAACGATACGCCAAAGGGAAACTTCTCAAACCCTTCCGAAAAATATCTTCCTGCGTGTTGCATTTGTTGCCAATCTTCTCCAAATAACTGCTGATACCATTCTTCAAGTGTTCCACCGTTTTTCACCTGAGATACCAAAGACAAATTAAAGCTGGGGTATCCACCCAGTGACCAGCTGAGCATGTGCCCATCAACGTCCAATTCTTTCAAATTCTGCAAATGTTTCCAAACGAGATCAAAGCAGGGCAAATATGGAATGGACGCGCATTCCCAACTGTTGTTGATCTGCATTTTTGCCACTATTTTATGTCCGCTTTCCTTTGCCGTCTGCAATATCTTTTTCGTACGCTCGCTAGGGCCCACTTGCGATATGGAATAATCAATCAGCCCCAAATCCCCTTCATCCGCATGAACAATCAAGCCTTCCTCGCTAACGCACATCACGTCTACGCCTTTGGGAAGCCTTTTTACAGCCTCTAACGTCTCCTCCGTGGTCCAGCACATTTCACTCGTCCAACCCCACGTCCAAACAATGAGTTTTGCACTGCTGTTTGCGTCCTTGATTGCGCGTTGATAAATCTCGTTCACCTCAACGCAAACGTCTATACGCGTACGCTTACTGCAACGGGGACAAGCATTGACGTCATATTCTCTCCTTGAATAACAATTCGTCAAATTCTCCGAAGCGGTGATACTGAAAAATCCGCCCAATTCAGGAACTTTTGTCACAATCTTATAGACCGCATCATACAAATATTTCTGCGTTTCAGGCGCAGAGGTACACAGGGCTCCGACTTGGCTGTCGTGTACCCCCAAAAGATGCGGTTTATCTTCGAAAAAGGACAAAGGCAAGGCGCGCGGTTCATTGAAATATAAATACATTTTAATACCGTATTTTGCCAATCTACGGCACAAAACGCTGAGATTTTTTAAACGGATCTCCCAACCCTGACCAAACTTTTCATCAAAGGGAAGTCCAACCAGTTCATATAACACAACGTGTTTCCACAGCGCATTAATACCAAGTTTTGATAACTCTTCCAATATTTCGTCTGTATATGCGGAAAAATCCCCCGTCAGCAAATTATCGCCAAACTGTTCGTTATAATTATACACCATCCGCAAAGCGTTTGATTCCTGCTTAGGCAAAGCGTCTACGTTCGGCTTATATTTAAAAAACTCAAAATATGGCGTTCTGTCTTTCGAACGGTTTTCCCGTACTATTTTCGCCTGCTCTTCCGTGAAACGAATCTGCTCTTCCGTCAAGGGCGCATACGTGGGCGAGATGACTTCCGGCTTAAAGTTGCCCACCTTCACAAATAGAAAATCAACGTCGAACAATGTTTTCGCCAATTCCGCTTTGTCCATTCCAGTCAGGACGCAAATCCCATCATAATCCAACAAATACCAATTGTTTTTTATAATTGTGATATAGCCTTTGTCCTTCCAGTTAGGATTATATTCAATTTCCTCAAGCCCCAAACGTTTCGCCTCGATACTTATCGTCTCTTCATCTGTTTTCAATACGCTCGCTAATGAAGACGTCGGCACCGTACCAAAGTTACGGAAAATCACCGCTTGCCAATCCGTTGAAAACGGATGAGGCGGAATCTTCACTTTTTGAATCGGTAATAATTCATACATACGCAATATTTTCCTTTATTTCTAATTGCTCTTTACCTATGTTAAAAGCTTTACCCTCTTCCGCCCTTTATAGTATCGCAATTTTTTTTGAAAGTCAAGATTGTATTGTTGCCAATAATTGTCTTTTTGTTGCGAATAGCAAATTCCCGCCTACATATATCTCCCCCACTATATATCTTCCATGTACATTATAATGCTGATATTTCCCTACAATCTGTATGCTTACACCAAGGCAATCACTAAAAAAGGACTTGCTACAAAATGGCAATATTTCGCAACAAATAACCATTCCTTTTTCTTTTGATATGTCCTATAATATCTGCAAAAGAGCAAAAAGATAAAATGCTCCTTGGAGGTACATCATGCAAGAAAAACAATACAGCGTCGCCATACTCGGCGTTGGCGCACGCGGAGGAAATGTATACGGCAGACTAATCATGCAATTTCCGCAACGGTTTCGTATCGTTGCTTTATGTGACGTTAGACAGCAACGTTTAGATGCATTTGGGGAAGAATTCGGAGTCGACAAAACTCAGAGATTTACAAATGAAGAAGAATTTTTCCAAGAAAAACGTGCCGATTTGTTAGTGATTGCAACGCAGGATTCCGATCACGTGCGTCATTGCTTGAAAGCCTTTGAAAAAGGCTACGATATTTTAATGGAAAAACCCATTACGGATAAAAAAGAAGAATGTACCGCTGTTTTAGCAGCACAAGAAAAATCAGGCTGTAAAGCATTGATTTGCCACGTATTGCGTTATGCGCCCGCCTTTTTGAAAGCAGCAGAGCTGATTGATTCTGGAGCAATCGGCCGTTTGGTTGCAATCGACGCGTTAGAAAGAGTCACCTATTGGCATCAATCGCACAGTTATGTACGGGGCAATTGGAGAACCACAAAAGAAACTGCGCCCATGATACTGGCAAAGTGTTGTCATGATCTTGATTTAATTCAGTATTACGCAAAATCTAAATGTAAAAGCGTATCCTCTGTTGGAGAATTAACTTTTTTCAATAAAGCAAATCAACCTAAAGAAGCGGCCGACCGTTGTCTGCAATGCAAATACGTAGAAAGCTGCCCTTACAGCGCAAAAACGTTGTATCTTGACCGTTGGAAAAATGCCTATTCTCCTGAAGATTACTGGCCCTATAACGTGCTTGTGCCCGCACCCGTTACGGAAGAAAAATTGATGGACGCATTGCAGAACGGACCTTACGGAAGATGCGTTTTTGCCTGTGATAACGATGTTGTCGATCATCAATTAACCTTAATGAATTTTGAAAACGGCGTAAAAGCTACTTTGACAATGACCGCTTTCACCACCGATGATAAGAGCGAATTGTACGGTTTGGGCAGAAGAATGAATTTCCATGGCACCCTTGGAGAAATCGTTTTAGATGAATTGAACGACACCGTTGAATTAATGCCCTACGGACAAGACAAGCAAGTATTCAAAATCAATGCGTTGGGCGATAATGGTTATGGTCACGGCGGCGGAGATTTTTATTTGATAAAAGAGCTTTGCAATATGCTGGACGGAAACGCAAACGCTTCCACCTCCCTCACCGCCTCCATCGAAAGTCATTTGATAGGCATTTGCGCTGAAGAATCCCGATTAAAAGACGGCGAACGCATTTTGGTACATGAATAATTTTTTCCAACGCAATAGAATACCCCTCTTCCCTTTAAGAGAAGAGGGGCTTTTTTATTCAATCAATATCTGCTAACTTCATTTATAGCAAACCAGCAATTTGTAACCGCAAATTTCCGGCAATTCAATCCGCGTATATCCGTCCTCTATGCTAATTTTTACTTCCTTTTCGGAATCCGCCTCAAAAACATGCGTGTATTCACCTTCAACGCATACCTGCCTACCGCATTTTTGGTGAATATGTTCCTCAATTACCCCTTTACCATTTTTAATCTCGGGATAATCAACGCGAATATGTAACAAGCGGTACCTCTCGGTTTCCGTCACCGTCACCCTTGAAGTGAGAGGCAAATCCTCCCCTTTAATCAAGGGGCTTTTTATCAACGTTTGCAAAAGCTGTCCCACCAATTTTCGATGCGCAGCAAGAAAATGTTCTGCATACGCCGAAAACACGGAAAATGATATATGTGCGATATTCCCACTCCGCAATGCGCTGACATATTCCGTCTCTCTTTCAGGCGGTGTATAAAAATATCCGTGCCTACCGTCATAATAACGTTTATTATACGGTTGAATGTAGTTAGCGTACACATCTCCCTTTCTTGCTTTCATCAATATCCCCGAATGGTATTCCGCCCACTTCGTCTTTTTATCCTCACCTTTTGCAAAGGTGAAATAGGGATAATTTTCTCGATCGATGCCACAAAACTGGGCAAAGTCATAAGCCACCAAGGCGAATTTTCTCTTACTTATATCAAGCCCCGAAACCCCGCTCGACAACAATTTCCCGCCATTTTGTACATAATCGGATAATTTTCTTTCCAAGGCTTTATCCACCAAACAAGCATCCGGCAGAATAATCAAAGCATAACGAGAAAAATCAGAATCTACTGTAATTAAATTATATGTATATTTCAACTCGTTTAATATGCGCACCGTTCCAATAAAACGGTGCTCAGACAACGAAAAAATATCGCCGTCATTTAAAACACCTATTTCCGCAACGTACTTTGCAGGCAAGGTATATTTTTCATATCTTTTGCATTCATCGTATACCTGCCCCACTTGTTCATACAGTTTTTCAATCAAATTATCTGAGGGATGCAAGTGATCGCCAAAGCAAATACGACATCCATTCGCCAACGCATCATATAGATCGTATTGAAAAGATTCTTTGGTTTTTATTCCACCAAAATCCCCCCAATCTGCTTGAAAACGTCCTGTCATATACACGGGATTATCATAAAAATTCCGCGCGTATGCTGCCGCTTGATGAAAATAATCATATCCCCATATCCCAGAGGGCAGACACTCTACTTCATAATGCTCGCTCAATCCGTCCGTAAAAGGTAGACCGCAAAAAAACACGTCTTTTTTGCCAATAATCTCTTTTATCTCACAACAGAGCGACAATAAATTTTTATGCGTAAACTCACGCGCATTCTTCTCGGTAAGACGAATCCCCTTTGCTAACATATCCGCCTTGCATTTTGGACAATAACAAGGCTCTATCTTTAATCCGTCAAAGAAAAAACCATCTACGTCGTATCGTTGCACAACCTCTTTTACCAATCTCAAAAGATATGCACGAAACCCCTTCGCGTTATAACACATCATACGAAAAAAATTCCCCGTAGTGTCTCCATAAATGCGCTGACCTTTCTTATTCACACGACACCAATCGGGATGCAAATACGCGTTCTCATGATTAAGGCCAACGTTGATATACGCAGACACGCCTATCCCCTTTTGATGACAAGCGCGTAACGTCTCTCCAAATCGATCCCCTTTCATATACGGATACCGAACACCAATATCCGTCGGGAAATAACAAAATCCCAAATTGCAACTCGCGACCAAATTGATATAACTTACATGCGCATTAGAAAGCCGCGCGGCAAATTCTTCCGCGCGGTATCTCTCCCCAAAATCGTAAATATTTGGCATGGTATGAAAATCAACATGAATTGCTCGGTTGATCAACATAGTTTCCCCCTTAAAATCACTCAACCGCTTATTTCAGCGTAATCGGCTGAAATCCCAACGCATATGCAGGTGAATCCTCAGCCACAGTAAAATCATAGTTTTTGATATCCTTGCATTTAGGATCGGCGTACACACTGCCAACCTCAAACCCCAACCGTTGTGCATCTTCAATACCATACTTCTTTCCGCAATATTCAAACACGTCCGTTGCAGAACCATTAATCGACCAAAGCAAATTATTCCCCGTCGCCACCGTTCCGTTTTCAACGTGCTCACGTGCCAACAAGTTATAAACAAGCTCCCCATTCGTAATCAAAATATTATTTTCAAAGACGGTAGACAAATGCAATTCACCCCAAGTCACACAGCAAAGGGCTTTCTCTGCAAAGGCAAAAATATTATTCTTGACTACGTTCATGCGCCCATAATGTTGATGAATACAGTTATCCGAACAACGATAACATATGTTCTTTTCCAACGTAATACAAGCACTACCCTCGTCCGTATATAATGCCCAACCGCCATATTCACGCCCATAAACATCATGAATATGATTGTTGCAAACAACCGTTCCAGGCTGTGCTCCAAGTAAATACACCCCACCCATGTCCGAGAGCACACGCTTTCCGAGGTCGAAAATATGGTTATAAGCGATATAATTATCACGCGTAACACTTTCCTTATATCCCCATACCCAGCCAGCAGAAATGCCCGTGTAATACAAATCAGAAATTTCATTGCCGACGATTTTGTTATTATATGCGTGTTTGATCAAAACGCCGCACGCCGCCATGTGCCGTCTGCCGCAATGGCGAATCACACAATCAATTATTTCATTAGAATGCGTCCTATCACTAACATCGCCATTCGCGTCTGCTCCGCCCATGATTACACCGCCTGCGCCACCGTCATAGAAGAACGTATCCCTTACGGAAATATAGGAGCATCCTTTTCCCACGTTCACACCATGTAGACCGTAATTGACGAATTTGCAACCTATAAGCGCGCAATTTTCCGCATACTCAAAATTCACCGTTCCTTTCGCCTCAGACACGCCCTGCCCATCCGAAGCAACACGCAAGCCGCTGTCGTTCACAGACTCATGTTCTCCTTTCGTATAGGCGAACGTTACGTTCTTAAATACTATATTTTTAATCGGCGCGGAGCTTGCACCCGTAAAATTCGCAATTGAGGATAAATAAGGAATATATGCGTCCAACGTTTCCACACATTCCCCCTCGCGCAAGACGTAATACAACTTGCCTTCCGCTTTATCTAAATACCATTCCCCAGGTTTTCCAAACGTTTTACTAACGTTCTCAAAATAATAAGCACTCTCCGTTTTTTCACCATATATACCAAAACGGGAATATTTATCCATCACGAGCACACCCGTTTCTTCATCATAACTCTCGACAGCGGTATGCTCGTCCACCCAATAATGCAGATAAGACAATGTGGCATTGCGAATATCTTCAGCCGACAAATCTTTTACATCTTCTTTTTTCAATCGTATCCATTTGGAAATATCATCTAAAAAAAGCCCCATGTTTTCCGCTTCTGCAAACTGTAAATATCCTTCCGCTGGAAAACGAGAAAGCGTCGCTCTTTCCCCGTTTACGTAAAAGTCGGAAAAGTTCATTTTCCCCTCTTTTACTTGGGGCAGGTATGCGACGACGCATTTCTTTCCATTAAATACGGTCTCTGTAAATCCTTCAATTTTTTGTCCGCCACTCAAGATTACGTCCTCGGCTTTCCCCGTCT
This sequence comes from Clostridiales bacterium, assembly GCA_015055785.1. The sequence continues at coordinate 11,852 of SVHQ01000012.1, forward strand.
GCGATTCAAACGTAACGCTATAAATATCATTGGAAAATTCCAAAGTCCGCGCAAGTTCATATCTACCAGATGCAATGCGTACGGTAAGCGGTTGCAAGATTCCACTACGACGCAAATCGCAGCAAACGCGCACTGCGTCTTCGATAGACGTAACATATTTTCCTCTACCTTTCTGGTTTTCAACAAAAGGAAGCTCCTTCCCGACAAAAATAGTCGAAATACTGTAATACGATTGCATATTTCACCTCTTAAATGATTTTTTCAAAATAAGGCAGTACGGTAAGATCGGCCGCAAATTCACGTTCGCAACCACCCTCAAACACTTCGCCCGTGGGAATATATTTCCAATTTCCTGTCGGCAAATATATCTTTCTCGCTCTCGCCCCCTCCGTTAAGATTGGAGCAACCAAATATTTATCCCCCAATAAAAACTCATCGACAATATCGGGGCGTTCGTTAAATTCATACGCGATACTGCGGGCAATCGGTTCCCCCGTTTTCGCTGTATTTTCCAACAACAACTGAATGTACGGAGCAAGCGCATAATGCCGTTGCACCATCGTATGTACTGCCTCCGCCAATACAGGAGAATTCTTCCAGAAAAATTTACTTAACTGAAATGATGGAAGAAATGTACTTGCTTGTGCATAACGACAATACAATTCTTCAGTATATTCCGTCCCGACCTGTTCGTCTTCAATCAAACCGCCCCCAACCATATCGGGACAATTATACGCATAACCCATCAATCCCTGAACAAGAATTCGGTCAACAATACCTCCAAGCCCTCTCTTTCGATCCCAACTGTGTTTTCTATCCGCAACACGTTGAATGATTGCTTTGTTTGTATTTTTCACGCAAGCACGCAGCTCTTTAATCTCCATACCGCAATCAAAATCACCATACACCTGACAGTGTTCATGCGCGGTCAATTTTCCCATTCCCGAAGGAAATTTTGGATAATATAAAACATCGCCACCATCCATTTTAAAGCCCGAGATTCCATACATCTCATGCAAAAAACGATACTGCTTGGCAAACCATTCCTGCCCCTGGGGGCTGCTCATATCCAGTACTGCAGAATATCCATCCCACCATTCAGTAATAAATGGTTTCCCGTCTTCGTTATTAATCAAACAATTTTCCTCTTTTAAATAACGATACACGTCCGAATCAGGCGAAATATAAGGAGCAATCCAAAGCACAACCTTAAACCCAAGCGCAATCAGCTCATCGCACATTTTTTTGGGGTCAGGAAATTTCCGTTTATCAAAATCCCAATGCCCGTAATATTCTTGCCAACCATCGTCAATGATCAATTCTCCTGCAGGCAATCCTTCATCGATAATCCTATGCGCATACGCCAAAATTTCTTCTTGGTTTTGCCCGTATAACAATTCCATCCACGTACAATATTGTGGTGCTGTAAAGCAAATAGCAGGCGGCGTTTTCCCATCTATCGGTGCAATACGGTTGTTCGCATAAAGACAAGCCTCTTTCAGCGTACCCTTTTCTCCATATTCGATCTCACCATCCGATTCTAAGATCAATTTTCCATCTTCAAACGTAAACACACCAAATTCTTTCAAATATACATACCGACCGTCGCTACTTAAAAACAACGGCGTAATCTGATTGACACAAGGATATGTATAAGGCCCCGTCAACATATCAAATCGCAATGTAGTGCCTTTATGAAACGGCATCAAATCGCTAAGATCAATAACACCACACCACCAATATTCTTTTTCTCCAATTTCTAAAACCAATTGTTTTTTCATTTTATCATCCTTTATATCAATTTATTATACCCTGTTTCTCGGTAATTGTAAAATGCCATATATACGCCAGCCGTCCAGCCTAACATCTCTGGTGTACCGTATTCCGACGCCACGTCCAAATCTCCCGTTTCTGCATTGTATTTTTCCCATAAACGCTGTGTTTTTTGATAAATATCATTCGTCGCTCTAAGATATTTGTCCGTCAAACGTTTGGCAACCTCGTTTAATCCCAAACGCTGCGCCGCCGCTACTGCTATATAATTTAACGGCGCCCAACTGTTTGGTTCCGACCATTGAAATTTATCTTTTTTCCAACAACAAGCTACGACACCATGCTTCCTTTCCAGCTGTTCCAACGTTTTCATATATCCGTCCGCATCGGTATCCAGCCCCACAAAATAAGGATAAAACGCAGCGCAACTCACTACGTCCGAACAATCTTTTTCAACAAAATTATAATCAAAATACAGCCCATCCCTTTTCATAAAACGAAGTATTTTTTCTTTCCGCAAACACGCCGCCTCACTATAATGGATAAACTGCTCATTTTTTCCAAGCTGTTTCGCCCAAGCCGCCAACAATAATTCGTCCGCATATAGTAAGCAGTTTAAATCAACCGAATTATAATTCATAGTTTTACCGTAAAAACGCGGTGAAAAATCCCAACCCGATTCGCATTCCGCGATTACATGCGCATTATTTTTCAACGTATTTTCAAGATAGATACCCGTTCTCTCTGCATACGTTTTTACATATATCTCATTATAATACCAAGCATCGCCGTACTTTTGTTTATCAATCGGGTCGCACCCATAAAAATTTAAGCCGTTCTGTGATTTTCGATTTTTTTCCCAAAACTGATACTCCTTTTCCAACCATGAAAAGGCAGTATCTATCGCCAGCATGTTCGGCTCACATTCCAATAAATCGGCGAGCATCAAGCCCAAAAAAGGAGCTTGAGAACGAGTAATATAATGCATTCGGCTACCATTCGGTATCTTGCCAAATCGCTCTAACATATATGCAAAATTTTTCAGGTTATTGCATACCTGCCCCCCTCGTTTTGTTAAAAGTAGGCATTTGTGCGTAAAATAGGTATCCCAATAATACATCTCTTGAAACACTCCTTCTACGCATGGCGTCGTAAACGGATACGGCAAGGCAATCAACGGAATATCCAACCCGTCTTTACATTCCCCATCATAAATTTTCGTCGTGCGATCGATATTGTTACATATAAAGTCACAAACCGTCATCCTAACACCTTTTTAATGCTTTCTACAACGTATCCAGCTAATACCTCATAGCCTTTTTCAGAAAAATGCACCCCGTCAGGTGCGCGATAATCCCCTAATAAAGTTCGGCTTATAGAATTTAGATCGTCGATTACAAAGCCTTTTGCTTTTGCTATTTTTAACAACCGCTCGTTCCGAGTGCGCACCTTTCCTTGCCAATTCGCACTCTCTGTTTGTAAATCATTTTCCAAAACAATCGTGCTCGTTCCCACCACAACTTTTGCTCGCTTTGCGATATAATCAAGCATTGCCGCGCACTCCTCCTCATACGTATCGTCGTCTACGCTATGCGCATGCAATCCGTAATTATAATGTACAACCGCATAATCGGAATCCGCCACAAAACTTTTCACCATCATGTTATAAGCGTTAGATTTTATGGAATAGGACGTTGTCAAAACATCTACACGCGCAATCCCTTTCAACGCATTTAACACATAACGAAAATACCCTTCGGTAATTGAATCCCCAATCAATGCAACGCGCGGTAAGTTCTGATCGTTGGTTTCTTCGCACCAAAGGCGCAACCACTCAATGTCCTCTTTTAACGTCTCCGTCTTGCCCTCTGCATCAAAAGTGATATTACTCATTTCTTAATCCTCCTTAAGCTAACAAAAAGTTAACCAAAAATCTCTTTATAAAAATGATTGTACACCCCTGCGGTCCACCCCAACATTTCCTGGGTGGTGTATTCCAAAGACGGCGCAACCCCTTTATCGTCATACCTTTCCCATAAGCAACCTGTCTCTTCAAAAGCGGTCGCCAACAACCTTATATATCCTTTTGCAAGACGTTCCGCCTCTTCTGTCAATCCGCTTCGACGAAGTGCCTCATAAGCAAAATATTGATGCGGTGCCCAAATATTCGGATATCCCCATTGATAGGATTGATCCCCTACGTCTTCACAAGCGTATACGCCATTTCCGCCGAATAGTCGCTCGAAAACTGCTTTCAATCCATACCTGCCCATCCCAAATCCGTAAAACCATGGCAAGAAACACGCTGCACTAATTAAGCCGCTGCGCTTTTGAGCGACAAAATCATAATCAAAATACACATCTTGTTCCACATCATAACAATAAGTATTTAAAAGCTGTAAACGCCTTTCTTTTTTCTGGAGGTATTGCGCGCTTTTAATGGGATTTTTATCCCGATAATAATCACTGAGGAACTCCTCTACTCCATACAAGTGCGCGTTGAGATCAATCTGCACGTAATCTAAAGCATTATGACTCCCATATCTGGGCGTAAAATCTTCCCCGCTCTCTCCTTCCGCTAAAAAGTTTTTCGCGCGAGCAGCTTTTTCCTGCATGTTAATATTCAACGGCAGAGGTAACCGCGTTGCAATGTAATCATAATATTCACTCAAAAAAGCTTCGTTGTTCGCATGGCCACTATATTGATTTAATCCGATTGCAGTCATACGTTCGCGCATCCAGAACTCATATTCTTTTTCCAAATCCGCTACAGCCTCCGCAAACCACTCTTCATCATTGGTCACCGCGAAAACGTCACGAATCATCAATCCTAATAAAGGAGGTTGCGACGCATAATCTGCACCGTTCTCTTTTACACAATTCGGTACGCAACCAAATTTTTTCAACGCATATAATAACGTATTAACGTTATTCAATGCAAGTTCAGTTCGTTTATCTACAAGCAAACCGACATTGGTAAAATAAGTATCCCAGTAATACAATACGCGGAATTCCCCATTTATGCAAGGCGGAACAAAAGTATAGGGCAATGAAAACGTCGACGTATTCAACTGTGTCAACGCCTTATCCCATGACTTTGTGATATATTTTTTTACGGCATGAACATTCATAAACCTTTCACTCCACCATAAATTTATTATAACGAATTTCCCTTATGTTTGCAAGTAGAATATGTTGCAAATTCTTGTGTTTTTGTTGCAACTCCATGATGTCGGTTTTGCATGAAATCGGGCGCGGTATTGCACCGCGCCCTTATCCTCATTATATCATTTTTTAATCGACAAACTTAAACTTTGAAAAACGTTTACTCCGATTTACTTGAAAAAAATTCACATTTACATATTTCGACGCATACCTGCCCCCATGCAAAGGTTATAAAACGCATTGTTTTACGAAAATCATTGATAAGAATCCATCGTTTACAAATTGTGCCGTGCAAAGTTTCGACCGATTTTTACTTATTTGAAAATACGTTAATCGCTTTCTTTACGTCCTCTTTCATGGCTTGCATTGCCGCGTATTCTACGTCGTGCAAGTAATTCGTTTTACCACTCGTAATCACTTCTTTTGCCGCCATATAGCCTGCTTTGGACATATACGAATAATAATTAATTTTGCGAATACCGTTTTCGATTGCTTTCTTAAACCCTTCTTCGGAAACACCGCTACCGCCGTGCATAACCAAAGGCAAGCCCGTCGATTTTGCACAATTTTTTACCACGTCGAAATCAAGCTTGGGTTGCGCCGAATAGAAGCCGTGCGCCGTGCCGAATGCAATCGCCAAAGCGTCAATCCCCGTTGCCTTGCAGAATGCTTCCGCTTCATCAGGACGAGTGTAGAAATCTTCCGCTTTCGCGCCTACCATTTCTTCGCCGCTACCAGCCTCGCCCGTCACCAATCTACCAAGCTCTGCTTCTACGCTCACGTTCATCGAATGTGCCGCTTCCGTAATCATCTTTGTCAAGCGCAAATTCTCCTCATAAGGCAACGCCGAAGCGTCCATCATAACGGATGTAAAACCGAGGCGCAACGCCTTGTAAACCATATCAAGGGATGTACCATGGTCGAGATGAACGCACACGGGCACCTTTGCATTTTGCGCCACAGCCACCATCGCAGGCCCTACCATCGAGATGTCGTTATATACGTTATGCACCTCTGCGTGCGCAATAATTACAGGCTTATTGAGTTCTTCCGCCGCGCCGATGACTGCCTGCAAGCTGTCAAAGCCTGTTGCCTTGAACATACCGATTGCGCTTTTATCTGCTTCCGCTATTTTTAATATTTCCTTTAAATTTACAAGCATATTTCTTTCCTTTTGAATCCTTTACAAAGTTTTTGAATTTCTTGTTCTGCACAAAGTCCGCTTGTTGCGTCCGCTTGTGAAAGTGCCGCTACTGCTGCGCTAGATGCAAATTCTAAAATTTTCTTATCCGTTTTTCCTTGATAAATTCCAAACAGCGCGCCCGCACAGAATGCATCGCCTGCACCCGTTGTGCCTATGATAAAGCCGTTGGGCAAAATATAGGACGGCACCACTGTAACACCATTTTCCGATACACATACGCCTATTTCGGGCGTGTGGATAATTACTCTTTCTAATACGCCATAATCCTTTAATTTTTGCGCGATTGCAACAAGGTTTTCTTTTTTTGGTTCTATCCCCGTCAAAGCGCCTGCTTCCACTTCGTTGATAATTAAGTTATCTACGTATTTTAAGCAAGGCAACACGAGCGAATATCTATCCGAGTTTTCACTCACTAAATCAATCGAAGTTTTAACACCTTGCTCTTTTGCTTTTTTCAGCAGTTTTTCCCCGTCGCCTTTGTCAATTTTATCGAGCAAGAGAAAGTACCCTAAATGCAACATTTTCACATTCAACGCGGACATGGGTACGTCGTTTACACCAAAATCGGCACTCGCACCTGCGTAGGTAAAGAAGGTTCGCTGACCTCCTGTAACGCTCATAACTTCGGTAAAGCTCGTTTTTTCTTCCCCAACGAAAACGTTTTCAATATCCACGCCATTTTTAGAAAGAACTTCCTTGACGTACTCACCGTTCTCATCATCGCCGATTTTACCAACCGCTTTTACCGTCAATTCAGGACAAATGCGTTTCAAGTCAATCGCTACGTTCGGGACACAACCGCCTACCGATTTTTGCACGCTTTTTATTTTTGTTAATTCCCCTGCTTGAGGATATGCAGAAATCTCGTTGATAGTGTCAACGAGAATACTCCCCGCCACCGCAATTCCGTTTTTCATATTAGTTACATTCCGCAACGAGCGGACCTGCGAGTTCTTTCAAGAAGAACAATCTGCCTGCAAGGGTAGGAATATACGACGAGGTAATCCAAGGCGTTTTGCCATATCTAAGCGTCATCCACAAGGACATCCCCTGCCATTGCATACCGCGACCAAGCGTACCGTCCGCACCGCCGATTGCATAATCTGCCTGCAAGAATAAGCCAGGACCAATCGTGTTTGCACGGCAAGGCACAAGCGTAGTACGCGATTTAAAGCTCGTCAAGGCGTTTTGCTCTACCGTCAAGGGATGAATTTTCGCCGCAATTCTATAAGGAGCTTTTTCCCATTCTTCTGCCGTAGCATAATCTGCCGCAAAGGTGGGTTCCCAGAAAGCGATATGGCACATTCTGCCGATACCGTACACAAGTACAAGCTTTGCGCCCTCTGCTTTCAATGCTGCAATCTTTTCAGGATAGGTAGGCAAATTCGTCTTTGTTGCAAAGTTTCTCTGTGTTTTGGGAACGGTCAGTTCGCCAAGGGGATTAAAGAGTGCCTGTTCCATAGCGTATTGGAATGCACCAGAATTATCGGGAGCAAGGGTATTGCCCTCGCTGTCTGCCCATTCGTCCATATTAAACGTATATACGTGTTCGCAGGAAACTTTCCATTCTTTCAAGAAATAAACAACCCACTTATACATACCCATAGGACCTACGGGGAGAATGAAAGCTATTTTTTCCTTACGGTCTTTTGCAAGCTTGATTTGCACGGCAATCTCATGCCCCATATACGTTTCAAACTCACCAAGGCTGTCGCATTGTATGGGGGTAAAACCTGCATTCCAATGCACTTGTCTTTCCGTGATTTTTTCAGGTGCGTCGATACACGCGTCGATTTTATCAAAATCCCAACCTGCGGGATAGAAGCCTTCCAAGGCACTGCCTTTTACTGTGCTGTTAAAATTCATAGTTTTATTCTCCTTATTCTTTTAATTTTTTATGGAAGCAAGCGCTTCGTCGTGCCTTTTAAGTACACTTGACACTGTCTAAAGCCTTCTGCGTATTCTGCGCCGCATTGATATCCTCTGTATCTCGAACACGTTTTCACCATATCGGGAAAATCAATTCCATCATGGTCGCGCATCCATACCACTTGACTTTCGTGGCATTCCAGCATTTTCAGTTTTAAATCGATTTCATCCGAAATATCTACGTATTCCGTAGGATTGAAGTTCACCCCCGCAAGCGTGTCCATATAATAAATAGGCACTAATTTTGCAGGTTCTTTATACTTGCTTTCATAGTTCGGTAATGTCGCCGTAAAACTTGCGTCGAATACAAGACGGGAAACCGCCGTATGGTCAGGCATATAATCGTCGGGATTGTGCGTAATGATAAAATCGGGATTTGCGTATTTGATAATATCCACGAGTTTATCTCTCGCTTCTTTGTTGTTGTCATAAATTTCCAAATCGTCAAACCCAGCGCAAATGACTTCAATCCCTGCCATCGCGCCTGCTTTTTTCGCTTCATTTGCGCGAATCACGCGAAGCTCATCGGGCGGAATCACAACATGCCCCAAATTCCCACTGGAAACGTGGCAAACAATGACCGTATCCCCACGCTTTACGCATTTTGCAAGCGTTCCGCTGCACGCAATCTCAATATCATCGGGATGCGCCCCAATTGCTAATACTCTCATTTCTTTCTCCTATTTCAAGATTTGATATTATCATTATATCAGTTTCATTATTGTTATTCAATGTATATAAATATCCTAAAATAGTAAAATAATATACTTGATTTTATTTTGCAATTATGATACAATTCCAATATGAAAAATTACTTCCAGCATAAATTAAACAATTTAATTAGTATCAACAAAATTGTTACTATTCATTATTTTGAATTTGACAAAAACTTTTGCACCCAAGGCGAAGCTCATGATTTTTGGGAAATAGTTTACGCGGAAAAGGAAAGCTTACTATGCTCTGCAGACGGTAAACAATTTATTTTAGAACAAGGAGAATTATTGTTCCATAAGCCAAACGAATTTCATACACTTGCGGCAAATGGTAAAAACGCACCGAATGTATTTATCCTCTCTTTCGTTTGCAAATCGGAATCCATGAAGTTTTTTGAAGGTAAAATATTTTCCTTGTCGCCACATTTAGTAAAATTTATTTATCCAATTCTGGAAGAGGGAAGAAAAACCTTTGACATTCCTTATTCCGACCCGAATTTAAAAAAAATGAAACTGCTCCCCCAGCCAACACTTGGCGGAGAGCAGCTGATTAAAAACTATTTAGAAATATTCCTAATCAATCTTCTACGTGACCAAACGGAAACCGAACAAGGCAATACCACCTTCTTACCTTGGAAGGAATTATCCACAAAACCTATCGATGAAGTTACTAAGATTCTTAAAGAAAATGTCTATTCCTCATTGTCAATCGACGATATTTGCTCCAAAACAAATTATAGCAAAGCTTATTTATTTCGAATTTTTAAGGCAAAAACAGGAAAAACAATCATGACTTATTTTATTGAGTTAAAAATAAATCAAGCTAAGCAATTACTTAGAGAAAACGAGCTTTCCGTTAGGGAAATTTCCGAAAATCTTGCCTTTAACACCCCAGATTACTTCACAAAAACCTTTAAACGCATCACCGGGCTTACTCCTCTCGCATACAAAAAACGTTCTACTCATTTATAATTTTTATTGCCGCCATTAAAATAATCAAAACAACTTTTATATTCATGAGATTACAACACGCCTTGACTATACAAACCCGTGCCTACAGTCATAATCAAGGCGTCATCGTTTTTATCAACCAAAATACTATTTTTGTTTGCTTTGGAACAACATTTGAGGGGCTGACCGTGATAGTCAGCCCCTTTGCCTTTTTTCTTTTTCGCTTTTTCTTGAATAATCTCCTCTTGTCAAATATTCATTGCATTCTCTCAAACTCATCAACTTTTTCAATCTCTTTCCAAAATTTATTCAAAAAAAATCCGTAGTCAATTTATTGAAACGGATTTTCCAGAACTATATATTCACAAATTCTCTATATTTACATTAAATAAACTCATCTTACATTATTATATAAGCAATCACTTTCCGCCATATTCAAGTCGATTATTTCTTCAATCGGTACCTACGATTCCTATTTGCCCCTTCTGCAACTATTATGTCTTCTGAGACTAAAGCCGATAAATAATCTCTTGTGCGTGAAGGTTGCAAACTGAGTGCCGACGCTATTTCAGCACAAGAAGCGGAAACATGATCCGTCAAATATTCAACAATAATTTGTCTTACGCTTTCAGTTATCGCCGATTTTTTATCACCGAATCTTGTCAATTTTTTATCTTTTATTGAAAGCGTTAAAGTAGTTCGTTCAGGCTCAAAAGTTTGCGTTATCGTAGGTTCCGACCACTTTTGTTGTTCCCAAATTGACATAATATTAGAAATACCACTGCCCGCACGTTCCCCAATATTGATCAAATTGAACATCTTGAGCATTGTGCTATTTCGAGGATCGGATACACCACCGCTCTTCGCTGCGTCAATTTCAATTCTAAATCC
>SVHQ01000180.1 GCA_015055785.1 Clostridiales bacterium
ATCAGGATTGGGGTTGGATTTTGCCGCTACGGCGATTTCTCTGCCGAGCTTGGTGAAAATTCTGCCCTTCGCTGCGTCTGCCTTACCCTTCTTTGCCTGTATGTTATGCCATTTGGAATGTCCTGACATGGTTTTCTCTCCTTATGATTATTTAAAATTCGTCCTTCGCAAGGACATACATGATAATACCTGCTGAAACCGCCGCATTTAAGCTTTCCTGCGTTTCTTTCATCGGAATTTTTATCGTGTGGCTCGCTTGCGCAAACACTTCTTCCGAAACCCCGTTCGCTTCATTCCCTATCACCAGTGCAAAACGCTTAGGCGCTTTGAACGTAAATACGTTCTCGCCGTCCATATCTGCCGCCAAAATCGGCGTATCACTCTCGCGTAAAAGGGATAAAATTTCTTCCCTTTCCCCAAAATGAAGCCTTGTAAAAAACAGACCGCTCATACTCGCACGCACACTTTTGGGGGAATACGGATCAGCACAAACGCGCGTAAAATATACGTCGTCATACCCCGCAGCATTCGCCGTACGTATAATCGCACCGACGTTGCCAGGGTCTGCCACGCCGTCTAAAAACAAGCTCTTGCCCTTGGGCGCACACAAGGCTTTTGCAGGAATTTTCACCCTGCATAAAATACCTTGCGGTGATTTTTCATCAGAAAGAAAACGTAAAACGTCCTCGGAAACGACCACCGTTTTGTTCTCTTCACAAGGAGAACTGCCTTGGTAATTTTCCGACACAAAAACACGCTCGATTTCAAAACCGCTCTTCGCGCATTCAGACACCATTTTCGCACCTTCAACAAGGAATAAACCAAGCTCTTTTCTGCCCTTTTTTTCTTTTAAAGATGCCGTTTCTTTGATGAGTGGATTGTTTTTTGAAGTGAGTATCATCATCTTAATTCCCGAACAACGCAAACACGCGTTATTCAATAAATAGTGAAAAAAGCCTTTTAGACAATTATCTCAAAGGCTTTTTTTGTACGATTAAAGTGCTGCTTTTGCTTTTTCAACGAGCGCGCTGAATGCTGCTGCATCGTTTACCGCCAAATCAGCAAGTACCTTTCTGTTGAGGTTGATACCAGCAACTTTAAGGCCGTGCATAAGCTTGCTGTAAGAAATATTGTTGAGTCTTGCAGCTGCGTTGATTCTTACAATCCACAAACGACGGAAATCTCTCTTTCTCAATCTTCTGCCGATGTAAGCATAGTTCAACGATTTCATTACGGCTTCACGAGCGATTCTGTAGGAACGGCTCTTGCTTCCGTAGTAACCTTTGGAAAGTTTAAAAATTTTTCTACGCTTTTTAACAGCGTTTACTGCTCTCTTAATACGCATATTCTGTCAATCTCCTTTCTTATTTCTTGTAAGGCATCATGCTCTTAACCGTGTTTTCCTGCGTGGAAGCAACAAGAGCGCCTTGACGCAAACGTCTCTTTCTCTTTCTGTTCTTGGTTTCTGCTTTGTGGTTCTTACCGCTGTGAGAACGGTTTACTTTACCAGAACCGGTGAGCCAGAAACGCTTTTTAGTACTGCTATGTGTTTTCTGTTTAGGCATATTTTTATCCTCCGAATTTTTTTCTGTTTTTATATAACGCAGCTTGTCCTCTTGGACAACGCATCGTTGTCTTTATTTTGCAGGTGAAAGAATCATCAAAATGTTTCTGCCTTCCGTCACGGGTGCTTTATCCATCACCGCTTTGCCGTCAAGCATCTCGAAGAAGCGTTTCATTACGTCCACGCCCATCGAAGCGTGCGCTTGCTGTCTGCCGCGCATACGGATAGAAACCTTTACCTTATTTCCATCACCAAGCATTTCCATTGTCTTTTTCGCTTTTACGTTTAAATCGCCAATGTCAATCGTCATGGAAAGATAGATTTCTTTCAATTCTACCACTTTCTGATTTTTACGGTTCTCTTTCTCTTTCTTTGCCTGCTCGAATTTAAACTTACCGTAATTCATAATTTTACATACGGGGGGCACGGCATTGGGAGAAATCTTCACCAAGTCTAAATCCGCTTCTTCCGCCAACACAAGTGCTTGTGCAGCGCTCATAATACCGAGCTGTTCGCCCTCTGCGGAAATAACTCTTACTTCTCTATCACGAATTTCTTCGTTAATTTGATGCTGTTCTTTTATGGTAGTATACCTCGCTAAAAAATTAAGGGTCGCTTTACACAAGCAACCCTTTTTCGCATAATAATCCTCGCTTTTGCGATAGAAAAAATTATCGAGCCGTACCAATCAAAACTGCACGGCGAGAAGTTTTGCTTCTGCTTAGCTTCAATATATTAGCATAAAGCAATCCCTTCTGTCAATCAAATTTTTATATTTTTTTGAAAGTTTTTTAAATTATTTCCTCTAAATTTATAGCCTTAGAATGCCGTTTTGTTTTCGATATCACTAAGCACCGTAGCCATAAATTCGTCTGCGGAAACCACCGACTGTTCCCCATCGCGACGACGTACGGCAACCTGACCTGCTTCCATTTCCTTATCGCCAAGCACAAGCATATAAGGCACTTTTTCCATTTGCGCTTCACGGATTTTATAGCCGATTTTTTCGCTACGGTCATCTACTTTCACGCGAATACCTGCTTCTTTCATCTTCGTGCAAAGTTCGTTTGCGTAGTCAAGCTGTCTGTCCGTAATCGGCAAAATCTTGACCTGCACGGGCGAAAGCCATACGGGGAATTTCCCTGCAAAGTGTTCGATAAGGATACCAATGAAACGTTCAATAGAACCAAACGCAACACGGTGTACCATGATAGGACGGTGTTTTGCGCCGTCTTCGCCCACGTATTCCATTTCAAAACGCTGAGGAAGCTGGAAGTCGAGCTGAATGGTACCGCACTGCCACGTTCTGCCGATAGAGTCTTCCAAATGGAAGTCGATCTTCGGGCCGTAGAACGCGCCGTCCCCTTCGTTGACAACGTAAGCAAGCCCCAAATCGTCCAAAGCGTTGCGGAGTGCGTCCGTTGCGGTGTTCCAATCTTCATCGCTACCCATACTGTTTTCAGGACGAGTGGAAAGTTCTACGTGATATTTGAATCCAAACAACGTATATACTTCGTTGATAAGACGTACTACACCCTTGATTTCATCTTTAATCTGTTCTTTCGTCATAAAGATATGCGCATCGTCCTGCGTAAAGCAACGCACACGGAATAAGCCGTGCAGCTGCCCGGATTTTTCATGGCGATGCACAAGACCAAGTTCTCCCATACGAATAGGCAAATCTTTATAACTATGCGGTTCATTCTTATACACCAAAATACTGCCAGGGCAGTTCATGGGTTTGATTGCAAAATCTTCCTCGTCCACTTTCGTCGTGTACATATTATCGCGATAATGGAACCAATGCCCAGACGTTTCCCAAAGCGTACGATTCAACATGATGGGAGATTGAATTTCCACATACCCCTCTCTCGTATGAATTTGACGCCAATATTCTACAAGTGTATTTTTTAATACCATACCGTTCGGCAAGAAGAAAGGTAAACCTTTACCTTCATTCATAATGGCAAATAAACCAAGCTCTTTGCCGAGCTTTGTATGGTCGCGTTTTTTCGCTTCTTCAAGCATGGTGAAATAAGCTTCCATTTCATCCTTTTTCGCGAAAGCCGTACCATAAATACGAGTAAGCATTTTATTATGCTCGTCACCGCGCCAATATGCGCCTGCAATACTCGTGAGCTTGAACGCTTTAATTTTACCCGTAGACGGAAGGTGAGGTCCGCGGCAAAGATCAGTGAAGCTGCCCTG
>SVHQ01000181.1 GCA_015055785.1 Clostridiales bacterium
ATTGCGTCCTTGACGAGCAATATTGAGGCGTAGCGCAGCTTGGTAGCGCGTTTGGTTAGGGACCAAAAGGTCGTGGGTTCAAGTCCCGTCGCCTCAACCAAATAAGTTAAAGACGAACCCGTTTCTAATAGGAGACGGGTTTGCCTTTATCGTTTACGAGTATGCTGGCAAGGAATATAAATTGAAAGGTGGCGCATTGCAGATTCCCGTTGGGCAGACCACGGAAGTTACGCTGTATAATGAAGCGGTTGGCTATACAATGAATATCACGGCGTACACGATGATTCTCGATGAGTTGCAGGACTTTACGAAGATTTATGCAGGCAAAGAGAAAACAATCGTTCAAGGGTCGTATATGCTTGCCAAGGACATTATCGAGCCTGATACGGTTTTATCGATGCCCGATGGCATGGTAGCCAATGATTTTGCAGGTACGTTTGATGGTAAGGGACACGTAATTTCCTTCACGCTTGTACATGGTACGACGCATGCCTTTGGTATATTTGGCGAAACGTTCCATGGCGCAACCATCAAAAATCTTGCAATGAACAACGTAAAGCAGACTGGTACGGGCGGCAAAAACCCTGCAGGCGTCCTTTGTTCGCAAGGTTCGAAAGTGTCAGGTGTTCCTGAATATCACTTAGAGAATCTTTTTGTTGACGTGAGCTTTATTGAAGAAGGAAGCAATTTCTTTGCAGTGATGGGGAACGTAATGTGGTCGGGGATTTTGAAAAACGTGATTGTACACGTTGATGGAGAAGTTCCTAAGGGCTTTGAAAGCAGTTCGTTTGCGCGTGGCAGTTTGATATCAAGCACAAATTCGTACTTGATTTCCGCTTCTCCGCTGTATGAAATTGACGTGGAAGAATCTAAGAAGCCTGATCAGACGAAATGGGTGAAGATTGTTCAGTACGAAACCTATGAGGAAATGGAAGCGAATGGCAACGATTATTCGTCTTTCAGCCCTGAATTCTGGGACGTTTCGAGCGGTATTCCCGTATGGAAAACGCTTGCTAAATAAGGAGTGTTATTATGAAGCTTAAAAAATATGCGGGGAATCCGATTTTAAAACCGAATCCTGCCAACCAGTGGGAGGAAAGATGCGTGCTCAATCCTGCGGTGATTTACGATGAAGAAAACGAGCAATTCGTTATGCTCTACCGCGCGGCAGGGAACGACGTAAGACACCAAATTAAGCTTGGTTTGGCAACGAGTAAAGACGGTATCAACTTTGTCCGCCAGAGCGATAAGCCTGCCTTTGAGGGCAGTCACGAAGAACCCGACGGCGGCTGTGTGGAAGATCCTCGTCTTATGAAAATCGGGGATATGTATTATCTCACCTATGCGGCGCGTGCGTATGCGCCTGGTCAATACTGGCTTGTGGAATATATCGAGGGCGTTTCCAAAGCACCTACGTATATGGACGAAACGGACGTATGCGGAGAAGAAATCCCTGCGTTTGCAAAGAACAATATCACCGTTACTTATCTTGCAGCAACGAAAGATTTTAAGGTGTATAAGAAGTTTGGGCGCATTACGGAAGCGACCATTGATGACCGCGACGTTTACCTTTTCCCTGAAAAGGTAGGGGGCAGGTACGCGATGATTAGCCGTCCGAAGTTCAAAAACGCAGGCGTGAAGATGCCTTCTATTTGGATTTCGTTTGGCGACGACCTCATTGAATACGATAAACCCGAGCTCTTAATGACGGGCGAACAGTGGTGGGAATGCCAACGCATGGGCGGCGGTACTCCCCCGATTAAGACGGAATACGGTTGGTTTATGCTCTATCACGGCGTAGATGAAAAGGGTATCTACCGTGTGGGTGCAGTACTTATGGATTTGGAAAATCCCAAAAAGATTATTGCAAGAACGAAAGATTACCTTATGGAACCCGAGCATGATTACGAAACCTGCGGTATTTACGAAGGTTGCGTATTCCCCACGGGTACGGTAGTGAAAGACGGTACGCTGTACGTTTACTACGGCACAGCGGATACTTATATCGGGCTTGCAACGGCGGACTTCAATGAGCTGTTAAACTATCTTATGACGGAATGTAAAGTATGACGGAATTTGAAAGATGGCTTGAAAAAGTCGAAGATAACGAAATCAAAAACGAAGGTTACCGTACAATCCCGTATTGGACAAACTGATTATCAATTTCATTGAAAAGGAGTGAAAAGATGAAAGAACAATTTGAATGGATTCATAGCTGGTGTGATGAAACTATGCAAAATGATTTGCCTCGCGTGTTGCTTGTCGGGGATTCGATTACGCATAATTATCAAGAAAAAGTAAGAGAGCTTTTAAAGGGAGTTTGCTACGTGGATTATATTTCCACTTCGTATGCCATTGATACGAAGATGTATAATCAGCTCGTATATACTTTTATGACGGATAGCAAGTACGCACTCATTCATTTCAATCACGGTTTGCATGGTATTCACTTGTCAAAAAAATCGTACAAGAGCAGAATGAAAAAATTGCTTGCAAAGGTCGAAAAGGACGTAAAATTGATTTTGGCGACGAGTACGGTTGTTTACAAGGAAGGAAACAAGCGCTTGGATGGGGCGTGGATGAAGCGTGTGAGAGAGCGCAATGAAGCGGTGCAAGAGATTGCAACGGAAAATGGTTATACGGTGGACGATTTGTACGCGGTAAGTACGTCTATCCCCAAAGACTATCGCTACGTAGACGGTACGCATTATTTAGCGGACGGCTATGCAATGCTTGCAGAAACCGTTGCGGAATGTATACGTAGGGAGTTAGAAAAATAATATGAGAGAAATAGAATGGAGAGGTTTTCAGGGCTACGAATTTGAGTTTGAGGGCTTAAAAGCAAAGCTTATTAAACCCAACTGTAAACCGAACGGGAAATGGCTGTTAAAGGCGGAATATTTCGATGCGTTTCCCGAAACGGAAATCGAGCTATTAAATCGCGGTTGGCATTTGGCGTATAATGAAAATCACAACCGTTGGGCAGAAGATTTGGATTTACAAAGAAAATCTAATTTTTTGCAATATATTCCCGAAACGTTTGGTTTAGATAAAAAATGCGTTTTGGTCGGTATGAGCTGTGGCGGCTTATATTCCGTAAAGCTTACGGCGTTAAATCCTGAACGAGTACAAGGTATTTATTTGGATGCCCCCGTGATGAACCTGCTCAGTTGCCCTGGTAACTTGGGCAAGGGAAACGGAGTTCCTTTCGAGGAATATACGCATTTTACAGGCAGAACGCTTGTGGAAATGCTCAGTTATAGGGAGCACCCAATTGACAAAATGCACGTGTTGGCGGAGCATAAAATCCCGATTGTTATGGTGGCAGGGGATAGCGATAGCGTTGTTCCTTATGATGAAAACGGAGCATTGCTTGAAAAGTATTATAAAAAGCTGGGCTTACCCATACAAGTATTTATCAAGCAAGGCGCAGACCATCATCCGCACGGTTTAGAAAATCCTTGTATCGTAGCGGATATTATTGAGAAATTTTAAGGAGAGATACTATGCAAATGACGTTTCGATGGTACGGCGAGGGAAACGACCGTATCCAATTATCGGACATCAAGCGAATCCCAGGCGTAAAGGTTATTTGCTATAACTTTATGCCCATTTTCGACTGGACGAGAAGCAATCTGCTTAAGAGAAAAAGAGGTTAACTTTCAAATAGTCTATTTAGATTATTCAAATATTAGATCTAGGGAAAAAGTTTGGTGAACGATTGGTGAACAAACGCTGAAAGCTTTGTAAATAAA
>SVHQ01000182.1 GCA_015055785.1 Clostridiales bacterium
TGAAATTGAGAAGACCTATTTTGTAAAAGCGCAAGAATGGGCATTGGAAGCAGGTAGTGCAAAAGCAACGAACATTGTCATGCTCGGTGCGCTTTGCAAACTCTTCGATTTCGATAAAGCCACCATGCAACAAGCGGTGAAAGAATGTGTGCCTGCAAAATTCCAAGAATTAAATTTAAAAGCGTTTGAAATCGGTTACGAGCGCGTTTAAAAAATAACGAAATTGAAAAATGCAGAATAAATCAGAGTGAGAGATAAGTATTTATAATTTATACCGCTTCGCGGCGGTCGCAGGAGAAAACTGCGGCAAAGGAAAAAAATATGCAGTATTTTCAAAAAGAATTGGAAACAATGAGCGCGGACCAAAAAAAGGTGTTGCAATCAGAGCGTTTGGTGAAAATGGTCAAGTACGTGTACGAAAACCAAAAACCTTACCGCGCAAAAATGGACGCAATCAAGCTCAAACCTGACGACATTAAATCGATTGACGATATTTATAAATTGCCGTACACGGTAAAGCAGGATTTACGTGATGCGTATCCGTTTGGTATGATGGCGCGGCCTCGTAAAGACCTTGTTCGTTTGCACGCATCTAGCGCAACGACGGGCAAACTCACCGTTGCAGGATATACCATGAACGACATTGACATGTGGGGGGAATGTGCGGCACGTTCGCTTGTGATGGCAGGCGCGGATGAAAACAGTATCGTGCACGTTGCATACGGCTACGGCTTGTTTACGGGTGGACTTGGTATGCATTACGGCGGCGAAAAATTGGGGGCTTGTGTTGTGCCTGCTTCGGCTGGGAATACGCAAAAACAAATCCAATTGATTGCCGACTTCGGTGCGGATATCATTTGCTGTACCCCTTCTTATATCATCTACCTTGCTGAAGAAATTGAAAAAATGGGCTTAAAAATTGGCACGGATATCAAGTTGAAAGGCGGCGTATTCGGTGCGGAAGCTTGGTCGGAAGGTATGCGCGAGGATATCGAAAGACGTTTAGGGCTTCGTGCTTGCGATATTTATGGATTGAGCGAAATTGCAGGTCCTGGCGTTGCGTGTGATTGTCAGTATAAGACGGGTATGCATATTCAGGACGACCATTTCTATCCCGAAATTGTAGACGTGGACACGTTGGAACCGTTGCCTTACGGTGAATCGGGCGAACTTGTCATCACGACGTTGACGAAAGAGGGTATGCCTTTGCTTCGTTATAGAACGCGCGATATTGCAAGCTTGAACGCCGATCCTTGTCCTTGTGGCAGAACGACGGTGAAATTGAATAAGATTACAGGCAGAAGCGACGATATGTTAATCATTCGCGGTGTAAACGTATTCCCTTCGCAAATCGAAAGCGTGCTTTTGAAGAATCCCGATATCCAACCCCATTATCACATCAACGTTGACCGTGTCAACAATCTCGATACCATGGAAATCGTTGTAGAATTGTCGCCTTCTATTTCCGTCGATGAAGTAGCACACGTAGAAGAAATTCGTAAGAAATTAAGCTCTGACATGGCGTCTGCCTTGTCGGTAAGCGCAAAGATTACGCTCGTTTCTCCTGGTACAGTGGCGAGAAGTGAGGGGAAGGCAAAACGTATCACAGACAAGCGTAAATTATAAAAACGTGCATATACGTCGTATTTCAGCGTTGCGGCTTAGTCACGTACTTCTTGTACGCTCCCTCGCCGCGCCTTGAACTCACAGAGTAGATATTCAGGCTTTTTTAGAAAGATAGAAAGACATGGTCCAGCGGAACGCTGGCATACCCGTTTTTATTTCGCATGAAATCGAACAACCTATAATAATTAAGAGGTGAAATATGATTAAACAAATAGCAGTATTTTTAGAAAATAAAGAAGGCAAAGTAAGTGCTTGCTGCAAAGTATTAAAGGAAGCAGGGGTGAATTTATATGCCTTATCAATTGCTGATACGAAAGATTTTGGTATTTTGCGTATGATTACCGACAACAATGCCAAAGCTTTAGAAGCTTTGAAAGAGGGAGGGTTCCTTTCTTCGGAAGTTGAGTTGGTGGGTTTGGAAGTTCCTGATAAAGCAGGTGCTTTGTCCGATTTGCTCATCGTGCTTGGGGATAACAACATCAACGTAGAATATATGTATTCTTATGCAGGCGTGGACGGTCACGCAAAAATTGCATTTAAGACGGCTGTGCCTGATAAAGCAATAGAAGTGCTGAAAAAGGTAGGGGCAAACATTATTTAACGATTACAACGTATAAAAAACCGCGATTTCTCTTGTATGAGAAACCGCGGTTTTTGCTATTGTTAGGGGGAAAGATTGGGCTTGTTTCCGAAGATATCCGATTGCAAATAAGCGTCGGGGACAGAACCGACTATCACCGATTCTCCCACAAGAATATCCGTCACTACGGCGAAATTTTCCGTGCGCGAGGGCATGACAATGCTAATGTCTGCAATTACGTTAAGATAAATGGAATGTTTCGTTTGATTGATACCAACGCTTTCAAACGTGGAAGAAAAGCCGCACGAAACGCTACTCACAGGTATAATGCGAAACTGAATGCTGGGGCCAAGCCCTGCAAAAGCTTCAATCCCCGTCAGCGCACCGAGTGGAACGGGAATGCCGTTTAAACTCAAATTTTTCAAATTTGATTGGGAAATAGAGGCTGTGTCGCGCGCAATTTTGTTTATTTTCAAGGGATTTGCCGCTACGGCAATGATGTTTCCCGTCTCGTCACGGTCGATGCTAACAAGGTCGCTATAACGCAATTCGTCGCTGAGCGTATAATACACGGCATCGTTGACGGCAACGGTGGTGCTGGCGCGCATAGTAGCCTCACTAATGGAAATCAGTACGCGCGTCACGTTGCGTTGGAAATAGATAAACAGAAGTATCGCAAGAAAAACCAGTAGCGCGAAAATGACCACAAATTTCCTTGTGCGGCGTTTTTTTCGATATTGTTTTTCAATGGAAGCGACATAACTTTCATCATATAGAGTCAAACCTTTCATTTTTGTAACAATCTTCGAATTTCGCGTAAAATAATGGGATTACCGTTTCCGTAATTACATTCCAACAACCTTTTTTTCATTTTATCATCGGAAAAAGTTTCTTCAATCGCTTGTGGCAACAATTCCAAATCATCTTGTCGCAATACGCGGCACAACTTTTTATCTTTAAAATAAGCGGCGTTTTCTATCTGGTCACCGCGTGTTTGACCCTCTAACGGTATCAATAAAGAGGGCTTTTTTAAGGCAAGAATTTCAAATATCGTGCCTGCACCAGCTCGTGAAACAATCACGTCTGCGCAGGCATACGCGGCACCCATGTCCGTGATGAATTCAAATTGACGATAGTTTTTAAGACGAGTTTGTATGACGTTTCCCTTGCCGCAAACGTGTAAAATTATATATTTTTCCGTTAAGACCTTTAAGTGTTTGCGCAAGGCATTGTTGATGACTTCACTGCCGCTCCCACCGCCGAATACAAGCAGTACGTTGGCGGAAAAGGGGATGTCGAATTTTTTACGGCTTTCCGCTTTGGTTGCGCCAAGCAGAGAACGACGCAAAGGCGCGCCGCTGTATTTACCGTGGCGGGTGCGGTTTGCCGTTTCGGGGAAAGAGGTGAAAACATATTCACATTTCGGCGCGGAGATTCGGTTTGCCAAACCCAAAGAGAAATCGCTTTCGTGGGCAAGGCAGGGTATTTTCAACTTCCTTGCGGCAAAGATGACCGGCAGAGCGACGTAACCT
>SVHQ01000183.1 GCA_015055785.1 Clostridiales bacterium
TAATTTAATGCATTCTTTGGCATGCACAAGATTTTCATAGTCCATTTCCAAATCTTGCAACCAAAGCGTCGCGCGCTTACCAACCGTCGTCAATTGTGCCGGCTGTAAGTGCGTAAAACCAAGCGTAGGCATATCCTTATATTTCAAAGCAAATCTCTTCAATTTATCCATGACGTTGACGAGCTTTTTCAAAATGATATCCAACGCTTCGTCAAGCATGATTGCTTCAGCATTACAATTAACAAAACAGCTTGTTGCGCCCAAGTGGATAATGGGCATAGCCGTTTTTGCATATTCACCGTACGCTTTTACGTGCGCCATTACGTCGTGACGAACTTCTCTTTCATATTTAGCAGCCAATTCATAATCGATATTTTCAGCATATTCCTTTAATTCATCAACTTGAGCTTGGGTGATATTCAAACCTAATTCCATTTCAGCTTCCGCCAAAGCAATCCAAAGCTTTCTCCATAATTTGAAACGCTTTTCATCGGAAAAAGCATGCTGCATTTCTTTACTGGCATAACGTGTAATTAATGGATTGGTATAAATCGAATTATCTGTCATATTTCTATCCCCTTATGCTTTAATGGGTTCCGCGTAAACAACGCCAAAAGTTTCTGCCGTTACGTTTTTCATTTTTTGGTCTTCGTAAGGACGATCGTGCCAATCGGTTTTAATACCAGCGATTTCGTCAACCGTTTCCATACCCTCGATTACTTTACCAAAAGCCGCATACTGACCATCTAAATAATCTGCATCATCGTGCATAACAAAGAACTGCGAACCTGCAGAATCGGGTGCCATTGCACGAGCCATAGACAACACGCCTCGAACGTGCGCGATATCGTTTTGTGTAAAACCATTAGAGGCAAATTCCCCTTTGATATGATAACCGGGTCCGCCAGTTCCCGTACCGTTAGGATCGCCGCCTTGAATCATAAAACCTGCAATTACACGATGAAAAATCAAACCGTTATAAAAACCTTTATTTATAAGCGATAAAAAATTATTCACCGTATTGGGTGCTTTTTCGGGGTAAAGCTCTGCTTTGAAAGTTTTGCCGTTCTCCATTTCAAACGTAACAATTGGATTGTTCATTTTTATATGTCCTCACTTTTATTCATCTTCATATTTTTCTACCGCGACTTTCGCTTCATTGAATAATTGAATCGAAAATTCATCGGGATAACCGTTTTTATAAACAACGCGTGTAATGCCTGCATTGATAATCATTTTTGCGCATATTACGCAAGGCTGATGAGTACAATAAAGCGTTGCGCCGCTGATATTAATGCCATATTTTGCAGCTTGGATAATGGCGTTTTGTTCTGCATGTACAGCGAAACACATTTCATGCTGCGTACCGCTGGGAATCGCAAGCTTTCTACGCAAACATTCTCCTTTCTCTTCGCAACTTTTAATTCCAGCAGGCGCACCGTTATAACCCGTTGTCATAACGCGCTTATCTTTCACGATAATTGCGCCTACGTGACGGTTTTCCTGAAAACAACTCGACCAAGAAGCAACTGTTTCCGTAAGTTGCATAAATCTTTTGTCCCATTTAGACATTGACATAGCGATTACTCCTTCGCAATTTATTTGCTACCAAAATAAATTATAGCACATTTTTTTAATAATTGCAATTCTTTCAAAAGGATTTCGCCGCATTATATAAAAAAATAACTTTTAAAAATTATGATAAATTTTTCCTTTTTTTGTTTGACTAATATAAAAAAGTGGTTATAATATATTCGTATGAAATATTAAGGCGTAATTTTACGTCAAAAGCGAAACTATCGGAGGATTATTTTATGAATATCAAACCTTTATTCGACAAAGTTGTCGTAGAATCCGTTACCATCGAAGAAAAAACGAAAAGCGGTTTTTATCTTCCCTCTTCCGCACAGGAAAAACCTCAAACCTGTCAAGTAGTGGCTGTTGGACCTGGCGGTATTATCGACGGCAAAGAAGTGGTTATGCAAGTAAAAGTAGGCGATAAAGTGCTTTGCTCGAACTATGCAGGCTCGAATTTTAAAGTAGACGGAAAAGAATTTACCATTTTAAAACAAAGCGATATCCTCGCTGTTGTAGAAGACTAAATAGAAAATAACCTTTATAAGGAGATAATATAGAAATGGCAAAACAGATTAAGTATGGTGAAGAAGCAAGAAAAGCCTTAGAAACTGGCGTTAACGTTTTGGCAGATACGGTAAAAATTACCCTCGGGCCCAAAGGCAGAAACGTTGTATTGGATAAAAAATTCGGGGCTCCCCTCATCACAAACGATGGAGTAACTATCGCTAAAGAAATTGAATTGAACGATCCGTTTGAAAATATGGGCGCACAGCTCGTAAAAGAAGTTTCCACTAAAACGAACGACGTTGCAGGCGACGGTACTACTACGGCTGTTGTTTTGGCGCAGGCAATCGTTCGCGAAGGGCTTAAAAACCTCGCAGCGGGCGCTAATCCCATTATTTTGAAGGAAGGCATTAAAAAGGCGGTAGATGCAACGGTAGAACATTTAAAGAGCATTTCCAAAGCCGTAGAAAGCAATAAAGCAATCGAACAAACTGCCTCTATTTCTGCAGGTAACCCTGAAATTGGTGCTTTGATTGCAAAAGCGATGGAAATCGTTGGCAAGGACGGCGTTATTACCGTTGAAGAAGGTAAATCCATGAATACCGAACTCAATACCGTAGAAGGTATGCAATTCGACCGCGGTTATGCTTCCGCCTATATGGTGACCAATACGGATAAAATGGAAGCCGTACTTGAAAACCCGTATATTTTGATTACCGATAAGAAAATCTCCTCTTTACAGGAAATTTTGCCCGTAATCGAACCCCTCGCACAACAAGGCGCAAAGCTCCTTATCATTGCAGAAGACGTTGAAGGCGATGCTCTGGCTGCCCTTATCGTTAATAAATTGAAAGGCGTGTTCAACTCGGTAGCTGTGAAAGCGCCTGGATTTGGCGATAGAAGAAAAGAAATGCTTCGTGATATCGCTACATTGACGGGCGGCGAAGTTATCTCTTCCGATCTTGGACTTGAATTTAAAGACGTTACGCCCAATATGCTTGGTAGAGCTTCCTCTGTACGTGTTGACAAGGAAAATACGACGATTGTCGGCGGCGCTGGCGAAGCAGTAGCTATCAAGGCACGCATCGCTTCCATCAAATCTCAAATCGCAGAAACAAAATCTGATTATGATCGAGAAAAATTGCAGGAAAGACTTGCTAAACTCGCAGGCGGTGTTGCCGTTATCAGCGTAGGTGCTGCAACGGAAGTTGAAATGAAAGAAAAGAAACTTCGTATTGACGATGCACTCGCTGCAACGCGCGCAGCTGTGGAAGAAGGTTACGTTCCTGGTGGCGGTAGCGCTCTTCTCTCTGCCGTTCCTTCCGTTAAGAAATTAGTTGCAACGTTAAACGGCGACGAAAAGACGGGCGCGGCTATCATTTTGAAAGCTTTGGAAGAACCTATTAGACAAATCGCAAAAAATGCAGGTCTTGATGGATCTGTAATCGTAGATAAAGTTCTTTCTTCCAAGAAAGCAAATTATGGTTTCGATGCATTGAATAATAAATATTGCGATATGGTAGAAAGCGGTATTATCGACCCGACGAAAGTTACCCGTTCGGTATTGCAAAATGCAGCGTCTGTTGCA
>SVHQ01000184.1 GCA_015055785.1 Clostridiales bacterium
GACGTGTACATCGAACGTGACTTGAAGAAGGGACTTATCACCGAAGAACAAGCGCAAGAATTTATCGACCATTTCGTTATGAAACTTCGTATCGTGAAGTTCATGAGAACGAAGGAATATAACGAACTCTTCTCTGGCGACCCGACGTGGGTGACCGAATCGATTGGCGGTATGGGCGTAGACGGCAGAACGCTTGTCACCAAAACGTCTTTCCGTATCTTGCACACGCTTGACAACCTCGGCCCCGCACCCGAACCTAACCTTACGGTGCTTTGGTCGAAGAGATTGCCTGCAAACTTCAAGAAGTTCTGTGCAGACATTTCCATTCGTACCTCTTCCATTCAGTATGAAAGCGACGAATTGATGCGTGCTGAAATGGGCGACGACTATGCAATCGCATGCTGCGTAAGCTGTATGAAGGTTGGTAAGGATATGCAGTTCTTCGGCGCTCGTGCAAACCTTGCTAAGTGTTTGTTGTACGCTATCAACGGCGGTAAAGACGAAATTATGAAGGATAAGGTTACAGGCAAACCTATGCAGGTTTCTCCCGAATTCTTGCCCATCTATGGCGACGACGCTTTGAACTACGACGAAGTTTGTCAGAAGTTCGACAACATGATGACGTGGCTTGCTGATTTGTATGTAAACACGCTCAACCTTATCCACTATATGCACGATAAGTACAGCTATGAAGCATTGGAAATGGCATTGCACGATACGAAAGTACGCCGTTTCTTCGCAACGGGTATTGCAGGTCTTTCCTGCGCAGCTGACTCCTTGTCTGCTATCAAGTACGCAAAAGTATATCCCATACGTAACGAAGACGGCATCGTTGTAGATTACAGAATCGAAGGGGAATATCCTAAGTATGGTAACAACGACGATAGAGCAGACGAAATCGCTGTATGGATCGTTAAGACCTTCATGAAGAAGGTTAAGAGCCACTACACCTATCGTGACAGTGTTCCTACAACGTCTATCCTTACGATTACGTCCAACGTTGTATATGGTAAGAAGACGGGTAACACGCCTGACGGACGTCGTGGCGGTACGCCTCTTGCTCCTGGTGCGAACCCTATGCACGGCAGAGATAGCAACGGTGCATTGGCATCTCTTGAATCGGTAGCGAAGATTCCTTACGAATATTCGAGAGACGGTATTTCCAACACCTTCTCTATCACGCCCGGTTCGCTTGGCAGAGAAGACGACTAATCGTTTTCGATAAATTTATAAATCCTCGATAAAGCTTTTGTGGAAAGGTCGCAAAAGCTTGTCGATAGGAAATACAATAATAATAAAGGAGATAATATTATGTCGAATAGAGTAGATAATTTGGTGCAAATGTTGGATACCTACGTTAGCGACGGCGGTTTCCATCTTAACGTAAACGTATTCAATCGTGAAACTCTTTTGGACGCGCAAGCGCATCCTGAAAAGTATCCTCAGCTCACCATCCGTGTTTCCGGTTATGCTGTAAATTTCATTAAGCTTACCAAAGAACAGCAGGATGACGTTATTTCCAGAACGATTCACGAATCCATGTAATGTCTTCGTGGCAGGTTTTAGAAATATAATATGACGTATGGGGCTGCCGTCGAATTTTATCCGACGGCAGCTTTTTTTAAAATTTTCAATTTGTATAGCAAATATACTTTTGACTGCGCAAAAGGTTGGATATGAAGAATAAATCTTTAAAAATCATTTGTTTGACGCTCGCTGTTTTGATTTGCGGCAGTTTTTCGGCTTGTGATATCAGTGCTTTTGATGGTTTTCATAGCGATGGTTTTGGCGGCGAGACAAGTGGTAACTCAAATGGGAACGTGGATATTGTCAATGAGGATTTAGGTATCCATTTTTTACAACTCGGCAATTCATATACCGGGGATTGTACGCTGATTGATATTGGTGATACGGAAGTGTTGATTGATGCGGGTTCGCGTAAAAATTCCGCCACAACCATTTCCTCTTATATAAATTCCTATTGCGAGGACGGCGTTTTAGAATACGTAATTGCAACGCATGCCGACCAAGACCATATTGCAGGTTTTGTGGGGAACAGCGGTACGCCGAAGCGCACGGGGATTTTATATCAATATGAAGTGGAAACGCTTATTCAATTTCCTCTAACGGATAAAACCACAGAGATATATGGTAATTATCTTGATGCGGTGGAGTATGCAAAGGGAAATGGCACGGCTGTATATACGGCGTTGGAGTGTTGGAAGAATGAAAACGGTGCGAAGCGGAGTTATGATTTGGGCGGCGGCGTAACTATGAATGT
Organism: Clostridiales bacterium; assembly: GCA_015055785.1. The sequence continues at coordinate 2,282 of SVHQ01000184.1, forward strand.
CTTATATCAGCGTTTTTACGAGGAAAAGACGAGTGATGAAAATGATTATTCTGTCTGCGTTCTTTTTTCGCAAGGAGAAAATCACTACTTATTCACGGGTGATTTGGAGAAAAAGGGTGAGGCATCCTTGATTGCAAACAATGAATTGCCGAAATGCAAACTTTTTAAAGCTGGGCATCACGGTAGCCCTACGTCCAATACGAAAGAATTATTGGCTATTATTCAGCCGGAAATTGTCTGCGTTAGTTGTTGCTGTGGCACTAGTGAATACACGTCAAACGTAGCCAATATGTTCCCTTCGCAGGCTTTTGTAGATAACGTTGCTCCTTATACGGATAAAATTTACGTGACGACGATGACTTCTTCCAATTCCAGTAAATTTATGGCAATGAACGGTAATATTGTGGTTTCCTCTAAAGATGGAAAAACCGTGCAAGTGCGCTGTTCGAATAACAATACGTTGTTCAAAGATACAGAATGGTTTAAGAATAATAGAACAATGCCCAATGCATGGAAAGATTAAAATGGGCATACCATGTACGCGTTGAACGATGAAATGGAGTAAAAATATGCAATTTTCAAGGACGGCTTTATTACTTGGCAATGAAGCAATAGAAAAACTGAAAAAAGCTCGCGTGGCGGTGTTTGGCATTGGCGGTGTAGGCGGTTACGTTGTGGAAGCATTGGCAAGAAGCGGCGTTGGCACACTGGACTTGATTGATAAAGACGTTGTTAGTGTTTCAAACATTAATCGCCAGATTATTGCGCTTCATTCGACGGTTGGGCAATTAAAAACAGAAGCGGCGGCAGCGCGTGCAAAAGATATTAATCCCGATATTATTGTGCATACACATAACGTTTTTTATTTGCCTGAAACGGCATCGCAGTTTGATTTTTCGCAGTATGATTACGTGGTGGATGCTATTGATACGGTGAGCGGTAAGCTTGCGCTTGTCGAGCAAGCAAAGGCTTGTAGCGTACCCGTCATCTCGTCCATGGGTGCGGGTAATAAATTGAATGCAACAGCTTTTGAGGTGTCGGATATCACAAAAACAAGCGTTTGTCCTTTGGCGCGCGTTATGCGCAGGGAACTAAAAAAACGCGGCATCGAGCATTTGAAGGTGGTATATTCGAAAGAAGAACCCTTGCCCTCATCGCTCATAGACGAGGAGAGCGGCAAAGCAGTCCCTGGAAGTGTTGCTTTCGTGCCGTCTGTGGTTGGCTTGATTATCGGCGGCGAAGTAATTAAAGATTTAATTAAATAATATAAGAAAATGAAAACCCACCGCTATGTGCAAGCCACAGCGGTGGGTGATTTTTATTGGGGTTACTTTATTCTTCCAAAACATCACCCACCGC
>SVHQ01000185.1 GCA_015055785.1 Clostridiales bacterium
TCGCTTGGATGCGAACGAAGTTTCCAAGCGAATTATCTCTTTATCATGCAGTTTCGGGGTAGGAACTTTGGCTGAATTATCAACCTCAATCATACCCTTGTTAAAAAAGTACTTGAACATCGCACGAACTGCCGAAAGTTTACGCGCCTTTGCCCGTTCGTCGCATGAGAGGTACTTATCGCGAAAGCGATAGTGGGACAAATAACTTAAAAAGAGTTCAATATCGTGGTGATTTATACCTTCCAGATGCTGTAAACTCATTTCTTGGATAGAAACACCGCGATATTTCTTTTGCGCCAAAAAATCGAAGAAAATACGCAAATCATAGGCATATTTTAACCGAGTTTGCGAACTTGTGCGACTTTCTATCCCCAAAAAGTAATCCGCGCAGAAAGAGGGGAGCTCGTTTAAAAGCTCTTCTATCTTTTCTAAATCGCTGATATTACGTTTGACATAGTAGTTGTTTGTTTTCATGCTTTTATTATACAACAAAGATGGGGAATTGTCAATAGTATAGTGAGATTTTCCGAAAAGTTAGACGTTTTTTTCTTATTTAATATTGCGCGCCCATATATTAATTAGATTATCAAAAGAAAAAAATGGAATATGTTGCAACAATTTCGTTTTTTAAAGAAATTTTTCCCTAAATGAGCTCTAATCTTAAACAAAGGTAAGTATAAAAAATCGCGGAAAACCTTATAAACAAAGGGGTTCCGCGATTTTAATACACACATATACATCTGGTGGGGTACAGAGATAACTATTCGTAAAACACAGCTTTTACGAAAAGATAGGGGTGTTTTTGGGCTAAATATTAATATTTTGCAATTTTTTACAAACAACTTCTTTATAAATTGTTCCCGCAACATATTCTTGTAAACTTTTCGTTTTTCAATTTCCTCAAAATTTTTAGGAATTCGATTTTACAAATATTTTATAAGAATACGGTTCAACGTTAATTTCTTTTTTGATAATTTGTTCGCTGAAACAATCTTTATAATCTTCGGGTAAATTCAACAAATAACTTTTTGACGAATTATTGGTATAAACGTAGATTTCTTTTTCGTTTTTCGTTCGCTTATAAAAGAAAAATCCTTCGTCAACACGCAATAGCTCAAACATTCCGTCCTTAAAGATTTCGCGATATTCTTCACGGATTTTACCTAATTTTTTATAAAAAGCAATTAAATCTTCGTTTAAATGCTCCCAATCAAAACATCTGCGACAAAACGGATCGATATGTCCCTCCATACCGTTTTCATCGCCGTAATAAATAGACGGCACGCCAGGTGCAGTAAATTGCAAAACAGCCGCCATTTTCAGCTTTTCTATAGCATTTTTGCGTGCATTTTCGTTTAAAAACGCCCAATCTTGCGCCATTTCTTGTTTATTCTGACAATGGATTCCGCCTAAAACAGTCAAGATACGTACCGTATCGTGCGTTCCAAGAATATTCATCAGACAATCGAGCGTTTCTTTGGGATAGTGGCTTATTAAAACGCGAATACAATGCGCTAAATCGACAGCTCTGCCCGTCTGAATATACGCAATAATCGCGTCTTTCAAAGGATAATTCATAACGCTGTCCAACTCATAGCCTTGCAAGTATTCTCGGCGGGTAGAATACGCAATTTTATTGGACGCATCCTCCCACACTTCGCCGATTATAATGGCATTTTCGTCTTCTTCTTTGACCGATTTACGAAGTTTTTTCAAGAAAAAATCGGGTAATTCGTCGGCAACGTCCAAACGGTAGCCGCCGATTCCAAAGCCCAACCATTTTTTCAAAACACCGCCCTTTCCAAAGATAAAATTTTGATATTCCGCAGAATTTTTATTGACCTCGGGCAAAATATCAATTCCCCACCAGCTTTCGTATTTGTTAGGGAATTCTTTAAAGACGTACCACGAATAATAAGGCGAATCTTTCGATTGATACGCGCCGACGTTCGGATATTCGCCGTACTTGTTAAAATACACGCTGTTGTCGCCCGTATGATTGAAAACTCCGTCTAAAATCACGCAAATTCCCAGCTTTTTAGCGGCTTTTACCAAATCGTCAAAGTCTTGTTCATTGCCCAACATCGGGTCAATTTTCATATAATCGGACGTATCGTAACGGTGATTCGACGCCGCCTCAAAAATGGGATTACAATAGATAACCGTCACGCCAAGGTCTTTTAAATACGGCAATTTGCTCTCAATTCCCTTAAAATTACCGCCGAAAAAGTCGTTGTTTAATACTTTTCCTTGTTCGTTAGGCAAAAAGGACGGCGTTCCGCCCCAATCTTCGCGGTTGATTCTGCCTTTCAGAACGGGAGCATTGCCGACTTTACAAAAACGGTCGGGAAAAATCTGATACATCACACCGCCCTTAAACCAATCGGGCGTGCGGTAATCAGCGGACGAAACGGTCAACAAAAAACCGTCTACATGGTCGGACGAAGTCAAATATCCCATTTCCAAATGCCCGCAAGCGATATTGCCTACGTTTTCAATCGTAAAACTGTAAAAATACAGCCCAATTCCAGAAATAGACAGCGAAATCGTCCAGCCAAAATCGGTTGTTATCATCGGGTATAAAGTAGGCGCTTCGCCGTCGTGATTTAACCGTAAAAAAGCCTTGGCATTCGGTTTGACACAATCCTCACTTGCAGGCGTTTTCGGAGAAAACACCCCTTTTTCGCCGTAATTTTGGCTTGTATCCACCTCGTTTTTCAAGCAAAAAATATTCAGTTGCAAAATTTCCCCTTGTTTTATGCCGCCAACCACGTTTTTGCAAGCGGGATCCAAGGGATTAAAATAAAATTGCATAGAGATTAAAAAGCCTTTTTATCCAACGAAAAGCCGTAAAATTCATTACAGCTTTCCGTGAGTTTTATAATATTTTGTGTATACGATTCAAGAAATATTCTTCGGGATAAAACTGAAATTAATCGTGCAAAGCCTTTAAATTCCAGATGTTTTCGGCATATTCCTTGATACTTCTATCCGCCGCAAAATAACCTGCTGCCGCGATATTACGCAAAGATTTTTGATTCCAAGTACGCTTGTCGGTAGCGTACAATCTAGACAATTCCGCTTGCGTTGCGAGGTACGATTCAAAGTCTGCCATACACATATACGGATCGGCAATCGGGCTACCCGTCAAGAGATAATTTGCAATATCCGCAAACGATTCGCCGTTGAAACCGATGATGAGCGCCTCGATAATCTTGCGCAAATTGGGGTCGTTGTTGTAATAAACACTCGCCGAATAACCGTTGCGCCAAATTTCGGATACTTCGTCCGCTTTCAAACCGAAGATATAGATATTGTCGTTGCCGACTTTCTCACTCATTTCGACGTTTGCACCGTCCAACGTACCAATCGTCAACGCGCCGTTAATCATGAACTTCATGTTGCCCGTACCGCTTGCCTCTTTACCAGCCAAGGAAATTTGTTCGGAAATTTCCGATGCCGGCATCAGCTTTTCGGACATAGTAACGTTGTAATCTTCCATATAAACAACGTTAAGCTTTGCCGCAATTTTCGGGTTTTTACGGATATCTTCCGCAAGGAAGCAAATCAACTTAATGATTTTCTTCGCCATATAGTACCCTGCCGCCGATTTTGC